>CAYZZT010000001.1:0-47887 GCA_964483025.1 uncultured Candidatus Saccharibacteria bacterium
CAGACTAAATTCCAATCTGTTCTTCAAAACCAACAAACCAACCCCAACACCCCAACTACCACCATGAAAGAAAACACTGTATACGCGCTTAAGCTCATTGGATGCATCTTGCTCGGATTCACCTTAGCCTTCGTCGCAATGGCACCCAGAATATGGGCAGCGAGGGAATCGCTCAACGAGATTCGGGCGAAAAGGGAAATCTTTGAACAGATCAAAAAGGAGGATGAGAAATTCCGCAAGGAACTACGCGAATCCTTTCGTTCTGACAAGGTGAAATAGTGGTAAACCTACTAGGTTCTCGATTAACCTTAAAATCGTATCTGTCGGCAAGTGTGTACTTGTCCTGATGAGTCAAAAATGACGAAACAGACCAGATCTTTAATAAAAACAGAAAATTCCTTGCACCAAACCCTGTGCTCACCCCTTCGACAACCTCGCAAAAAAATATTGAGGATCAGGTGGGCTCAGGATTTGGTGCAGGGAGTTGTTGCGACCCCAGAGCACGGAGTGAATAATTTGGGGTGCGGACTCCAAACAAGGGGGAATCGGCGGATTCTTCGGCTCAAGACTGGTAGCTCTTCAAATGGATACACTGGTCACCGCATGGGAAAAGCCATACACACGAGTTAGGTTTTGTAGGTGGTTGGAGGCTCTAACGCAAGAGCCGTCCGAGAACTGCTTACGAAACCCTGTGATGAGGCAATTTCATGACTGCCTTTTCGATCACAGACTTTATTCTCCCAAAGAGGAAGGGGGAAGTCCCTCTTGTTAACTTGGCAAACCCAGGGGTCTTGTGTCGAATCAAGATCTCATCGCAACACATTTTCTTGGGTTCCGAAATCCAAGAAAATATTTTCAAAAAAACCGTGGCCTACGTCATCGTAAACGGGCTCGTGATGTCTCTTCCGGAGTATCGCGAGTACGTTCGGAGCAAGTAATTGCTTCGTGGCCTGCTCCCATCGTGAGATGGAAAGCCGAGGTAGAGAAAACTACCTTGTGAACAGAAATTTCAACTACTCAATCGAGTACTTGCAATAAATCACGGATAGATTTTCTATCCGTTACTGTCTCGAAGTGTGTACTTCGACTGATGAGCTTAAAAAAGCGAAACAGACCCTAAACAGCTAAAACTGTTGGGCAAGAAAGTTCTTTAAAATAACAGCTGTAACTCGTCTGTACATGAGAGTGTTTTTATAAACATTCTCACGTGCAGGCGAGTGTAGCGCCATAGCATGTGTACTGTGATTAAACATTGTTTTGGTTCATCAAATCGATGAAAACCAAAGCTGTGTACAACCATCACACTTTCGACATACCACCAAAAGCATAAACCAGATTAGATAGCAGTCGCTCGAACCCGTCGAGAGCCAACGATTGTTTCATATCTTTTAGTTATGTGAATAGGTAGAAGGACCCAAAAACGGTCCGGGTATGTCATGACTCTGAAGGAGAAGGGGACAGTAAGCCTCTTATAAGAGTTATGGAGAGGGCTTGTAGAGCATTGGTTGCTCGCTTGTCTAATCTGCTACACACTAATTTTTTTCTTTTGCAAAGTTAAAATCTAACCAAACCAAAACCAAAAACTATGGCCTATTACAGCACATTCATATTCCAGTTACCTGGCTGTCCCGAGATTCATTTGAGTACTCGGTACGACATAATTCAGGAGTTCGACCAATGTCGCGGTTTTGGTGGAGGAAGGATTGCTTTCAAGCCCTTCTATAAACCTAGTCGTCGCATGTGCACGAGCCTGAATTGGGGTGGAGGCAAATCTCCGAGGGTGAAGCTGACTAAAAATCAGCGGAGAAAGATTCAAACCTTTCTCAAGGTGTTCTACCTCAAGGGTATTCACCACATTCCTCGGAAATACCGAAAGTTCGTAAAGAACGACGGTGTCTTCCCCCAAGAGTGTCTCCGCTAGGTGCTCTGGGATTGATTGCCTCCACGAGGCAACGGCAAATAATTCGTGGGAGTAGTGAAGCATTTCACTGGAGAATAATTAAAATATTCTCCTCTCAATTGAGTTCGTCACATGGTGTGGTGGATTCATAGAGAAGTTCTTTAAAACAAACAAGAGTAAATATATGAAGACCACACTTACATCAGACCGTCTTATCGATTTTTTATTCCTTCTAAGAAAAAAAGGAGTAACTCCAGAAGTATTTGAGAAGTGTTTGGAGAGTAGAATTCTAAACGATGTGTTCAATCCGGAAGCAAAACTCACGAGCCGTGATGCTTGGCGAGTTGCCTTGGGCTTAGGCAGATATACTTTCATCGTTGACTATAGTATGTCCCTAAGTAAGATGCTTTTGGATGTTGGTGGATACTGGAACCACGTCGATCGTGATATCAACTCAATAAACTTTCCTATAGTAGGTGAAGGAATTATTGAATATGAGTTTAGAATTTTCCGGCCACGGGTAAAGACTAGTATGGAGTTGGAAAAAGTGATTAAGCTCATAAAAAGCGAAGACAAACGAAATCCTTGGGGGCCAGCAAAGATTGAGCATCTTATTGCTTTTGGTGGAAAATTTCCTGAAAAACAACTCAAAGGCAACATTGTCGCTCCTAGCCCGGTTAATATTCATGGAAAGTCAGTAATGGTTTTACTTGCGGACGAGCAGGATGTAGACGGGATGATCGATGAACGCTCCATTGAGGTTTGTGGTTGTGACGCCCGCTAGTCTGGAAGCCCTAGTTACCTTGCGGTTCGTAAAGCCAAGCCTTTAGTTTCGTAGTCGGGAATAAAAAATCTTTTTAGCACTTTTTCAAAAGTAAAAAGTGCTTTCAATTGAGTTCTCAAAATGGTTTGAGAGTTCATAGAGAAGTTCTATAAATTTTTGTGTATCCATAGTAAGAATGTTTAATTAAATTTTTTTACTATGGATACACAAAACCAAAAAGGGGAAAACGCCACCCCGAATTACAAGTTGGCGTTCGTGCTTCTCGCAGTATTTTTTGCAGGGCAGGTGACTGGGTATTTTGCCCATGATCATCCTCCGGTGAAGAAACCAGCTGAAGTGAATCCTACCCACTTCGATTCTTATTACGAGGATTACGAAGATGGGTACGAAGCTCCTCTTTCGCCCGATGAGGTGATTTAGGGGATGGTAGTAAATCTACCAGGTTTGAGAGTTAACCTTAAAACTCTTTCTGTCTCGAAGTGTGTACTTCGGCTGATGATTCCGAAAGGATGAAACAGAAACAGTTCATTGAAAAGCTTGCAAAAGCATGGATACAGCCAAAAGTATTTAATTATTTAAATTCTTCTGGCTGTATCTACCGGGTGGTAAATATAGTTAACGTTGGTCCAATCGTAAAAACAGGACTCGTATAGCGATAACGTCACCGCTTTGTTCATTGTGAAAAATAATCTGATTGCGTTCTACAAAACTATCCTTGCTTACCTCATTATCGACATCGAGTTTGATAACACAATTTCGGTAATTCTGGATCTTTTCAGGAAATCATCTCCGTCATGGGAGGCGACTGAGGAGAGCATTCGGAAACTCCAAGAATGTGTTAATTATCCATCTTTGGTTGAAGATGATAGTGATTGGTCAACCACATTGAATGATTTTATCAAATCGGCATTCAAGGATCTTTCGATTCTAAAGAATCCCGAAGCGATGGAGCTCTTTGATGAGTTGGCCAAAAAGTGTCTTCCGACTTTTCGGCACGGTGAAGACATGTTCATCTGGGCACGTACTATCAAAGAGCGCGTGGGTGGCAGTGCTGTCATCGTGCTCCACGTGAGCGATCTCGAAAGATTTCGCAAGATCATCGAGGAGCATGACCTCGTGGATGGTTCAACTGAGTGTTACACTCTTGAAGAGTGCATTCAGCTCGGGTCATGAACCCAAACGCTTTGAAGAACGGCGTACAACTTCAACCCCGACTATTAATTTAGTTCGGGGTTTTATTTTAATAAATGTTTTGATCATAGATTCTCGCATTCGCAAGAATGACAGAAAGGAGGAAATTTATTTTTAAATTTTAACAAAATAACCTGGATCCCCGCATTCGCGAGGACGACACAAAATATAGTCATGAATACATTCCTTATTTTGTGTCGTTTTTAATTTGAAACGTGGTACAATTATTTCATTATGAGTTTCGCAAAAGTTTTTTCTGCGCAAACGGTACTACTGAAACCGCACATTATTAATATTGAAATTGACCTTTCAAAAGGTTTATATACTTTTTCATTAATCGGGCTTGCAAGTAAAGAAGTCGATGAAGCAAAAGACAGAGTGGGTGCCGCAATAAAAAATTCTGGCTACACAAGTCCCAAACAAAAAAATCAAAAAATTGTTGTTTCTCTTGCACCGGCTGATATAAAAAAAGAAGGACCACTTTTTGATGTTCCTATCGCCCTTGCATATCTTATTGCATCCGGTGATATTAAATTTAATCCAGATAAAAAATTATTTATTGGCGAGCTTGCTCTTGATGGAAGTGTACGACCTGTGCGAGGAGTTTTGCCAATTGTGAAATTTGCTAAAGATCAAAATTTTTCTGAAGTTTATGTTCCTTCGGAAAATGCCGAGGAGGCACTTTTGGTGGAAGGAATTGATGTCTACGGAATTTCAAATTTGAAAGAATTGATTGACCATTTGAATGAGAGAAATATTGATTTGGACGATGAAGGTACGGAAGAAGATTTTGTAAATAAAAAACTTTCACCACTTGAAAGAATTAAAAATGATTTATTGACTGGTGAAAATATTTTGGAAGTTGATGTTGATTTTGCTGATGTGAAAGGAAATGAAACTGCAAAAAGAGGATTAGAAATCGCAGCAGCGGGGGGACATAATATTTCTATGTGGGGGCCACCGGGTACAGGGAAGACAATGTTGGCAAGAGCATTTCGACATTTACTCCCAGAACTTTCTTTGGATGAACAACTCGAAGTTACGAGCATACATTCTGTGGCCGGTGCGCTTCACAATTCTTTGGTAAAAGTTCCCCCGTTTCGAGCACCTCATCATACATCATCTTATGTATCACTTGTGGGCGGTGGAACTATTCCAAAACCTGGCGAAGTGACTCTCGCACATAAAGGTGTTTTATTTTTAGATGAATTTCCTGAATTTGAAACAAGAGTGATAGATGCCCTAAGACAACCCCTAGAAGACAGAGTGGTCACTGTTTCACGAGCAAAAGGTTCGGCAAATTTTCCCGCACAATTTATTTTAGTTGCTGCGATGAACCCTTGTCCTTGTGGAAATTTTCAATCACGAGACAAAGAATGTATTTGCTCACCAATAGTGATTTCAAGATATCAAAGAAAAATTTCTGGGCCAATTGTTGATCGTATTGATATGTGGGTAGAAGTGAGTAAGGTGAAACACGGGGAGCTGATGGAAAAAGCAAATGGCGAGAATACAAATGATGTAAGAAAGAGAGTTGTGAAAGCTCGTGATATACAGAGCAAAAGATTTGCAGAAAAAAAATTGAAAATAAAAACGAACGGCGAAATGAATTCAAGAAATGTAATTGCTTGTGCAAATTTATCTGAATCAGCAAAAAAGATTTTAGATCTTTCTGCAAATAAAATTGGGCTATCAGCACGAGGGTATCACAGGGTGGTGAAGCTCGGAAGAACTATTGCAGATTTAGCAGAAAGTAATGATATAAATGATGCACATATTTTAGAAGCACTTCAGTATAGACCAAAATCTTTTTCTAGTTTTTGAGAAACTAGAAAAAGATTTTGGTCTAAGAATTATGAATTAAGAATTAGGAATTATGAAGAAAATGCCTGACCCGAAGGGTCAGGCATTTTCATGTATTAAATTTATTCTTAATTCATAATTCCTAATTCTTAATTCTAGCCTTTTTTGCTACTGCAAAAAAGGCTTAACATATTCATACAAAGAGTTTTGTTTGAGAAGAAATGATGAGATGAGTATCTTTTTATCGGTGTTGATAAAGTCTTGTAAACTTTTTCCAGTTTCAGTATTTATTGCACGGCTAATATAAGTTGTTGTTAATGCATTTATTTTTGAATTTCCACTTTCATCATTTACAGATACGATTAGTCCAATAAGATTATTGCTGGAATTAAAAATACCTCCCCCAGAAGAACCGTGTTGTCCAACTTTTGAAATACTTGTTTCAAATACATCAACATTGTTTCCTCCTAATGTGAATACATTTGTAATATTTATTACGTCTGCAACAAAATTTAAATATTTACGAAGTGAAAGTGCTCCTAATGTACCAGCTGGATATCCAGCTACTAAAATTTTATTTCCAGAGCTTTGTTCTGTTAATGCTTCTGTATTTATGTTTGTGTGCGGAATATTTGAATCTAAATTTGTACCGTCAGTTTTTGAATTTATTGAAAGAAAAGCAAAATCATTTTCTCCTGTGCCTCGAGCACTTTGTGAAAAAAGAACGCTAGCATTTTTCTTTAACCAATCTTCATTAATATAAATTAGTGATGCTTTATATTTATCTGTTGCAATTTCTCCTTGTCGGATTACACAGTCTCTGTTTGGTATAAGATAATTTTCCGCAACATGTGCATTTGTTAAAATAATTCCTTTTTCTGATATGACGACACCACTACCCGTTGAGATAGAAACCATATTTCCTTTTGTAGATACACAAAAAATATTTATAACACTTTGTTTGGAATTATTATAAACATTAGTCCACTCACCTAAGGCTATTCCTCTATTTATCTCTTCTGTGATTTGTGGGAGCTCAATACTAGGAACTGGAAGATTTTTTAGTGATGGAGTTTCCTTTGCTTCTGGTTTTTTAACAGGAGTTGGTATTGGAGCTTTAGGAGGATTTCCTTTTGTGGTTTCAGTATTGATAGGCGGAATCTGTTTTAGTGTAGTAGAAATTTCTTTTTTAGGAATCGTTGGCTGTGTTTCAATTTTGTTTTTTGCAATATCAACATTTCTTTCTTCAATGTTTACAAAAATAGGGGTAGTATTTAATTGAATAGGAGTAGAAGTCGATTGATTTAGTTTTAAATCAATATTATGTCCGACGAAGGTGAATGACCATGCGAGGACGGCTATTAAAACTCTAGAAAAGACTTGTCCAGCGATTTGTATTAAAGGTCCCATAATTTGTAGCTTAATAATAAACTATAATATCCCTTTTGACAAATATTTTCAATATGGTATTGTTTTAGGGGAGAAAAATTATGCTAGTAAGAATTAAAACAGAAACTGGGTCTATGTATGACTTTGGCATTACAAGTTCGAAGTATTCGGCTTTTGCCCAAGTCATTCTAGGCGGAAACACAAAATGGGAAATTTACCTCGTTTCAGGTAAGCTGGAAGAAGAGTCTCTTGAAGATATGTTTCTCGCCGAAGGTTGGGCAAAAGCCAGTCGCGATATTCGGGAATACATCGGGAAACTGAATATTCCGAAGTTCATTAACACGATGAAGCGTTTTGCATATCCGGGTATCAATCTGGAATACTATGTAGCGAATCATCGCATCCCCGTTAGCTAAGGCTGACGGGGTTTTCTTTTTGGGGGTTTTTTGGTATAGTACTTGCAATTATCGACACCGTTTGTGTCATTTCCGTGAAGACGGGAATCCAGTCTGTAATTCGAGACTTGTGTCACACATAATTTCTTGCTAGAAATTTGTGCGACTCCGTCTCAGCTCGACAGCCTGCGACCGTGGAATCTGGTACCCACCAGATTCCACCCCCGCATTCGCGAGGATGACAGAAAGTGAGTTTTTAATTATTTGCGGGTATAGTTTAATGGTAGAATGACACACTTCCAATGTGTAGATTCGGGTTCGATTCCCGGTACCCGCACAAATAGAAAATACTTCCTTCGGGAAGTATTTTCTATTTGTGCGGGTAAGCAAGCAAAGAGTTTTGCTTGCGTCCGGGAATCGAAAGCCAGAATAAAATTTTCTAGCAAGAAAAATTCATGAGGCGGGGTCGCGAGCAGATTTTTGCGACGGCAAAAATCTGACTTGTGACCGATGTCCCGGTACATCAGAAAAATATTTGTAGCCGATGTCCCGGTATCCGCACAAAAAAACACCAAGACCTTGCCTTGGTGTTTTTTTTAATCTTTTTTGATTATGGTTGCTCTCTATATTTTTTGCTGTCGATCTCATCTTTAATTTCTTGCTCGTTTAAGATGATACCTCCGGGTCCTACAGCTCTTGCTGTTCCTGGACCTCCCATTCCCACTGCTTGAGAATCGCTTATCTCAGACTCTACTATTGGATCTGTTAACTCCTCTTCTTTAACTGGCTCTTGATTTGGCGGAGTTGCCTTTGGCCCCATCCCCATCATTGAAAAAAATGACATACTTGACTTTTTTGTTATTAATTGTTAAATTACATCCAGAACGAGTGTCCAGATTACTTAATTGTATCAACAAACAAACAAAAAACAACAAGGAGGTAAAAATGAGAAAATTGCAGATGGCCTTGAATGACCAGCAAATTATTCTTCGTAGGAACATTGACAACAGAGTTGTCACAGAAATGTGTTTCTTAATTGATCAGATGGTTCAGGCGGAAGTTAAAAAAGCTGAATTATTTATCAATTGTTATGGTGGTCTAGTTGAAGATGCTCTGCATCTCTGCGACGCCATCACAAGTAGTGGAATCGAGTTTACCGCTGTGGTAACTGCAAATTGTCAATCTTGTGCCGTGGCAGTTTTACAGGTGTGCACGTCACGATTTGCGTACCCTAACGCGACTTTGATGGTTCACGAAGTTGAAATGGAACACTCAACTGTCCTTCACCGGTCAAAGAGTTTGGAGACATATCAAGATGAGATTGCTTTCAAATATCAAAGAATCCAAGATTTAGATACGAGGATCAAGCAAATATTGTGCTCTCGTCTGAGCTCGGATAGGACGTTGTTTGGCAGTTATTATGTGGAAGGCAACCATTTTAGTTCCGAAGTTGCTTTACAGATAGGGCTTATTGATAAAATCGTTTACCCCGTCGCTTCCAAAGCCTAATCCTCACCGGTTAGGCTTTTTTCATTGACACATTTTGTCGATAGTGTTATAAATGTTGACAGAATGAATGAAAATCTGTTTGAGCCTGCGTGCGATGTCTTGTCTGAGCTGGGAGGGCCTGTTGTAAAAACAGGCATTCAACTGCTTAAGTCCGAGGAGGGAATAGCTCTTCAAAAGAGGTGTGAAGACGGCGAAATCGATGAAGCCGAATTTGCCAAGCTTTTCCGTAGTCTAATATTCATGAAATTACAAGCCTAACCCTCACCGGTTAGGTCTTTTTTTCTTTGGTTTTGTTTTTCCAAACTTTCTGCTATTATTCTACCACTATGATTCATAAATATTGTTATTTTCAGGGTGCCATTACTCAGTTTGATAAGGCTCACATATCACTAAATGATCTCGGGGTCCTTCGTGGTTATGGAGTTTTTGATTTTTATAGGTCATACAATGGCAAACCTTTTTATTTAAAAGAGCATTATGCTCGTTTTCAAAACTCAGCTAGAAGCATTGGCCTTACTGTACCGGTTTCATTTAAGAATTTTGAAAAAATTACTCTAGATTTATTAAAGAAAAATAAAGTAAAAGATGCAAGTTTCAGGGCTGTATTACTTGGAGGGCCGGTTCAAAATAGTTTAGCTCCGGCCAGGCCAACTTTTTATATTCTTAATGAAGAGGCATATGCACCGACAGACGAACAAGCAAAAAATGGAGTGAGTTTAATGGTGCATGAATATCTCCGCTATATTCCAGAAGCAAAAACAACAAATTATATGGAGGCCGTGAAGATGCAGAAAGAAAAAATAAAACAAAAAGCCTATGAGATTTTGTATGTTTTAAATGGAGAGGTTTTGGAATGTTCCACAAGCAATATTTTTATGATAAAAGGTAAGCATCTTGTAACACCAAAGAAAAATATTCTAAAAGGAATTACGAGAAAAGTTATTTTGAAAATTGCGAAGAAGGATTTTATAATAGAGGAGAGAGATGTAGAAATTTATGAGCTTCTTTTGGCTGATGAAGTATTTATTTCTGGTACGAATAAGGAAATCCTTCCTATTGTAAAAGTTGGAAAGAAAGTTATTGGAAATGGAAAAGTGGGGGAGAAGACAAAATTATTGATGAAACTTTGGAAGGACATAACACATAACATATAACTTGTGTCATTCCCGCGGAGGCGGGAATCCATGAATTAAATACTACAGACTGGATTCCCGCCTCCGCGGGAATGACAGTCGATAAGCAAAAAATCGCCGTTAGGCGATTTTTTGATTTTTCCCTCGAGAGAAAATTACTTAACTGCTTCTTTAAGCGCCTTAGCCGGTCGGAATTTTGGCACTCTCATAGCAGGAACTTTGATAGATTCGCCTGTTCGTGGGTTTCTTGCGTCACGTGCAGCACGATGCTTTACTGAAAAAATACCCAATCCTGCGATAGAAACCTCGTCGCCAGATTTAAGTGTTTTAACAATAGATTCAAGAATAGTATCCACAACCTGCTCAGCCTGTACTTTTGTACCGCCAACCACGCCGTGAACCGCTTCTACAATTCCTTGTTTATTCATTTTATTTACTGTGAAATTGATAATGAAATTCGACCGTCGATTGCCCCCTGTGCGTCAACAAAGAGTGAATCGTCTAACTATCATTATATTACAACGTTTTTTCGATGCAACTATTTCAGCACTTGACAATAATTATGTAGTATGCTACAATTAGTAAGGAATATCGCTTTAAGTGGACATTTAAATGCCAGAATATGGCTATAAATGGTCATCTGGGGCGATGTTTTCTTTGACAGAAATCGAAAAAAAATGAACAAAATCACTAAGACTGAACTTGTGATGGTGGCCATTGCCTTCATCATCCTCGGTACCATCTATGGTATCTGGCGTATCCAAACGTCTGAAGACAATCTCGTCCCAAGCACCTCGGTGCAGAAGGTCGAGAAGAAACAGCGGGTAGAGAAGCCTGCTGAGAAACCGGCAGAAAAACCGGCTGAGAAAGAAGAAGGATTTGTTGGTACCGGCTCTCCCGGCATCACTTTCAATCCGTAAACAAAAACAACACAAACAACACAACGAAAGAAACACAGAATGAAAACGATTAAATTTACAGCAACGCTTATTCTCGCCTTTGGTCTCATTAACATCGGTTTTGCACAAACGTCTACTGGCGGTGGTGCTAGTGGAGGTGGACCAATCACTCCGCCGACCGTCGTACCCGAAGAATTGCACATCGGTAGCCAGTCCGAACTTCGTAGTTGGGCTTGCAGTCAAGTCTGTGGTGGAAACATTCAGATCTACGGTGAGCCTGTGATGTGGGACTCGCTAATGCAAACCTACTTCGACATCCAAGGATCATTGGCGGACAATGTCGTGAAGCGTCTCGCAGCAGTTTCTTTTTATGTTCGAGTTTCGGACAGAGAGAAATCGCTTGGTACCTTCGCTACACTGTACAACAAAGAGCATATGACGCTCTTCTATGGTTACGAACCCGCAACCGTGTCTGAAGAAGGCAAGATTGTTTGGGAGAAAGATATTGATCTGAATGAGATGACATACGAGGTGCCGATTTACGTCGGTCAGAATATCACATCAGCACATGTCCGTACTGACAACGGTTGGGATAACGTCACTGTGAATGATGGGTGGATTTACTTCCCGAGTGAATATGCTGGTGCGGATGGTGAATTGGTTCTTTGGGATGGTAGTCGGGAAATTTGGTATTCGCTTTCGAGTGGTGCCATAATTCCAGGCTACATTATATCGGGTTCAGTCGGTGTTACGTTATCCGATTACCAAAGTTTCTCGGATGAAGGTTATCTGAGCACAAGTCCGCTCTATGTCGGGGTTAAAGGTTACGTTGGTGAGAATCATAAAGCACCGGTTGCCTCTGTGAAGGTGACATCAACCCGTGCAGTCAAGTTTGCCTGTTCTATCACCAAGATAATGGTGAATGGCGGGATGGAAGTTCCTGTTCTGAGTGGTTGGATATTTAGCAACGGCGGTAACGACAAAATGCCGATCTCGCTTCTTCCGGGTCAGTGGGTGACATTGACTCTGACACCAGGCGATTATACCTTCGGCCCAGACACCGAAATCTATAACGAACCGGCACCGGTGATTATCGGTGGCGAGAGGGGATAAAAACCCTAAGTTTAGTACAAATCAAAAACCACCGGGTTGCGCAAGCGACCCGGTGGTATTTCTTTGTATTTGTTTTGAATTTAATATTTTGGATTTTGATATTGTTTCGAATTTCGAGCTTCGTGCTTCGGATTTAATACAAACTAACTTGGATCTCCGGGATTACCCACAAGTATTTTTCTGCTAAAAAATCTTCTGGGCACAACTCGCCCAAAAGTATTTTTCTGCTGAAAAATCTTTTCGTCATGCCTCAGCTCGACAGCTTCCGGCCTTGCGTTCGGGTCACGTATAATTTCTTGTTAGAAATTTACTCGACCCCGACTCAGTCGCCTTCGCTCCTTCCGTCTTTCAATCTGATACCCATCAGATTGAACCCATCCCGACTTCACGAGGATGACAGAAAAGATGGGATTATCTTGCGTAGTCGATGATGCGTGTTTCGCGGATAGCTGTAACTTTAATTTCTCCCGGATATTTTAGCTCCTGCTCAATTCTAAGCGCTACATTTCTAGCAAGTTCTTTTGTTTCCACATCACCCATAGCACTAGGATTTATAAATATTCGAATTTCTCGTCCAGCTTGCAAAGCATATGCTTTTTCAACACCTTCAAATCCTGTTGCAATTTTTTCCAAATCTTCAAGTCTCTTTATATAATTTTCAACACTATCTCGTCTTGCACCTGGTCGTGAACCAGAAATAGAGTCAGCAACTTGAACAATAATACTTTCAACAGTTTCAAAAGGATATTCTTCGTGATGAGCTTGCATTGCCTTCACAACATCTTCACTCACATTAAACTTCTGAAGAATTCTTCTTCCAATTTCTACATGTGAGCCAGCAACTTCATGGTCTACAGCTTTTCCAATATCATGAAGAAGCGCACCTGCTTTTGTTGTTTGAACATTTGCCCCCATTTCTTGTGCAATCATTCCTGCAATATGCGTCATTTCAATAGAGTGTTGAAGAACATTTTGTCCATAACTTGTCCGGAAATATAATCTTCCCAAAATACCAAGTAATCGTGGGTCGAGATTGAACACTCCCACTTCGTATGCTGCTTGTTCTCCTTTCTCTTTAATTATTTTATTGATTTCAAGTTTTGCTTTTTCAATCATTTCCTCAATTTTTGCTGGCTGAATTCTTCCATCAAGAATTAAGTTTTCAAGTGCAAGCCGAGCAACCTGTCTTCGGATAGGGTCGAATGAAGAAATTGTGATAGCTCCCGGAGTATCATCCACAATAAGTTCAACGCCAGACATTCTCTCGAATGTTTTAATGTTTCGTCCTTCTTTTCCAATCACTTTACCTTTTATTTCATCACTTGGAATATTTACATGTGTTGTAAATACATCTGATGAAACAGAATTTCCATATCTTTGAATACATGTAGCTAAAATATCTTTTGCTTGTTTTTCAATTTTTTCTTGGCCTGTCATTTCAAGCTTTTGCATTCGAATTGCAAGATCTTCCTCAGACTGTTTTTCTATAATTTTGAAAAGTTCTTGCTTTCCCTCTTCTTTTGTAAGGCCAGCAATTTTTTCAATTTCACCTATTTTTTGTGCTTCAATTTCTGATATTTTCAAAAGTTCTGCTTCAATTTCAGCATTTTTTTGCTTCATATTATCAGCTTCTTGATCAATATCCACCTGTCTTTTGTCCAAAAGAGACTCTTTGTTTATAAGGCGCTCTTCTGTTTTTAATAATTTCTCTTCTTTTTCTTTTTGCTCTTCACGGGCAGATTTTGCTAATTCAATAGCATTTTTTTCTGCCTCAAGTGTGATTTTTTTGGCTTCTTCTCGCGCTCCCAAAAGCATTTCTTTGATGTCTAGCTCCATAGAACCTTTCTTTCCTAAAGAAATGATGAGACGCAAAAAATAACCAACGATGACCCCAATGAGTCCCGCGAGGGCTAAGAATATGATTACTTTTAATGTCATTTGTGTGAACAGCTGTTCACCCCTTTAATTATGTGATGTGTTTCTGCGGAAAGCGTAAATTGTTGAGAATGTTTGTCATATAATGCCAGAAGTTGTCAGCCTTAATTTAATACCAGTAATAACCCCATAATACATTTGTCAAGGGGAAATTGCAAGGCGGAGCCTTGCAAGGTTCTAAATGTTCAAGATGTTCTAGTGTTCTAAATTCGGAATGCAATTCTGCATCTCTGTCATTCCAGTGGAGACGGGAATCCAGTCTTTCATCTGTATTGTTATCCCAGTATTCTGTCATCATTGTGAATGCGAGGATCTATGTTGTTTTTGCATTAAACTTCGTCTCCTAAAATACTTTTACATACCTAAAATACAGGCTATTTATAAAATTTTCTTTTAAATTCTATAAAATGTTGTACAATTTATACAAATGGACTCAACAATAATTAATAACAAAAGATATGCATTTATAGATGTGCAAAATACTGAAACAACAACGCAAAAATTATTGGGATTTATTGTTGATTGGGAAAAACTCTGTGTATATCTAAAGGAAAAATGGAAATGTGAAAAGATTTTCTTTTATTCTGGTATTGATGAAGGCGATGAAGAAACCGCTAAAGAATTTGATTCTCTATCTCGTAATGGATGTATCGTAAAATCAAAGACAGTCTTTGCATATAAGAAATCAGATAAAACAATTTCAATAAAATGTGTGCATTGTGGCAAAGATAATGTAGAGGTTGTAGATATGGGGTATAACAAAAAATCAAATTGTGATGTTGACCTCACTGTTGATGCTATGGATGAAGCTGGAAAAGATAAAGAATTTATAATTTTTTCTGGAGATGGAGATTTTGAGTATTTAATAAGAAAAATTGTTGAAAAAGGTACAAAGGTTTACGTTGTTTCTTCAAATGCTGGTGTGAGGAAGCCCGGCATTAACACTAAGAGATTTTCAACGAAGCTCAAGTCTCTTATAGATAACAATAGGGGGAAGATAAACTTTATTGATATTAATAGTTGGAAAATGAAAATACAGAAAACCATATAAAGTACAAACCGCCACGAAGCGTGGCGGTCTGCGAATGACTTAATTATCATAGCTCTTGTTATAATAAAAGTCAAGCAAAATTGGTAAAATTTCTTAAACTTATTTATACTATATAGGCACACAAGAAAAATCACTTCGTAAGGGCTAGTCCTTATGCGGTGCTTTTTCATGGTTCTATAAACATTGGTGTGGAAGATTTTATGAGTTTTTTAGGATTTTTTTTGAAAATCGTCTTCTAATTACCTTACTAATATCTCGCGTTTTCTTATGTCATTCCCGCGGAAGCGGGAATCCAGTCTTATAATTTCAGAATACAGACTTGGATCCCCGCGAGTACGCGAGGATGACAGGCAGGAGTTAGGGAAGCTAATCATGGCCTATATTCTATTTTTTGACACAAAACATAACCTTTGAATTGGTTTTCAAACTTTCGAGTTCGTGTTAAGCCATATTTTCTAGTTATTAACCACACTAATACTTGTAGAACCTTTTTCATTTGACAATAGGCGGTGGGGTGGGGGCTACAATTAGGGGCATTAGAAAATAATACAAAAATTATGGAAAAATTTGACCATGAGAATTACAGAGATAGTCTTGCTGAGGATTTAAAAAATGTTTCAAGTCATGCTGAAAGAAAAGATGCTTTACATAAAGAAAAAGAGGGATTTAGATACGGTGAAGCCAGAGAAAAACATTTAGAAGAAGTTGAAGTATATAAAACTTTAACCGAAGAAGCTGAAAGAAAATCTGAGTTGGTGGCAAAGAGTTTTTGGAATGGTATTTTGGGCGAGGATTTTGGTGTAAGATTTATAAAACAAGGTGCATGTAGTTGCTCTCTTGCTCGTCAAGTTGATGATGAAGCAAATATAGTAGAAAACTATGAAAAAGCAAAAAAAGAAAAACCTGACAGGTGGACGCAAGAAGAATATGAAACCAAACTTGCACAAGCGCTTGATTTCAATAGGAAACATAAAAAGTTTCAGGACAAAGTTTTAGAGGAACATCTAAAGGAGATAAAAGGAGGTGTGGGTTTTGGAAAGGAAGAATATCGATTAAAATTTATTGGCGAGCTTATTTCTAAAAAAATCGGAGAAAATTATGAGAAATTATCTTACCTTTTGGGTAATAATTTAGATGATAGTTATTTTGCAAATAATGTGAAACAAATTGTGGAGGATAAGGATCTTAGTCAAACTTGTATAAGTTATTCTGGCTCAGTAGATCCAATATATAAGGCCCTAGTAAAGAAGGCTCTTGATGAAGAAAAACAACTAAAAAAACCTTTGGTATAATTTAACTAATTATAAAAAAACAAAAGAGCGAGTTTCCCGGAGGGAAACTCGCTATTTTGGTTTGTGGTTTTTTCAGACTGGATTCCCGTCTTCACGGGAATGACAATACGGAATTCTGAATTCCAGTCTGCGTCGTCTGCGTACAGTCTGCGTAAGTCTGCGGGTCGTACTCGACCATTTATACGACCTTATCCACTATCCCATACTTTTTTGCCTCGTCGGCACTCATGAAGAAGTCGCGGTCGGCGTCTTTTTTGATTTTTAAGGGGATAATTTGAACGATTTTATGGCTTAAAATATAGAAAAAGGGCATTATCCATCAATTCTGCACTTTAATCATGCAAAACTTGCGTAAATAAGTATACTTAGGTATACTATATCTATGTATATAAACAGATACCCAAAAATAGAGAACAAGATAGAGGCAGGGAAAGTCCTTGTTATTTATGGTGCTAGGCAAGTAGGGAAATCTTCTCTTGTAAAAAAATATCTAGAAAGTGTGAATGAAAAATATTTATTTTTTAACGGAGAAGATGTGAATGTTTCTGCAATTTTTTCCTCGATGAATTTAAAGCTATTAAATGAGTCTATTGGAAATGTTAACTTAATCGTGTTAGATGAGGCACAGGTGATACCAAATGTTGGGACATCGCTTAAGCTCCTTGTTGATACAAAACCGGATTTGAAAATAATTGTAACTGGGTCATCCTCGTTTGAACTTTCTGGGCAAGTGGGTGAGCCGTTAGTTGGAAGAATGAATGTTATAACGCTGTTTTCGCTTTGGGAAAAAGAAATAATGGATGCAGGCCTAGATAACTATATTGATAATATTGACTTTGCTTTACGTTTTGGTAGGTATCCAGCAGTTGTTAAAACTCAAGTTGTGGAGAATAAAAAAGAAATACTTACAAATATTGTAAATGGTTATTTGCTCAAAGATATTCTGGCTTTTGAAAGAGTAAAAAATTCAAAACTGATTTTAGATTTACTGAAACTACTTGCGTATCAAGTTGGGGGTGAAGTATCAATTCAAGAGGTAGCAATCAAGTTATCTGTAAGTCGAAATATAATAAATAGGTTTTTGAATTTACTGGAGCAGAATTTTATTATTTTTCCGCTTCGCTCGTATTCAAAAAATTTAAGGAGTGAAATACGGAAAAAAGAGAAATATTATTTTTACGATCTTGGAATTCGGAATGCCTTGATAGAAAATTTCGATTCGATTGATGTGCGAGATGATATCGGAGCGCTGTGGGAGAATTTTTTACTGATTGAAAGAATTAAGAGAAATAATTATATTGAGCCATATAAGTCAATATATTTTTGGAGGAAATCTACCGGAGCAGAAGTAGATTTTGTGGAGATTTATAGTGATAAAATGAATGGCTTTGAGTTTTCATATAAAGAAAAAAATAAGAAGAAATCTAAAAAATCTTGGCTGGATGATTATCCAAAAGCAACATGGAAAAATATTTTCAAAGAAAATTTTAGAGAGTTTGTTTTATAGAATTATAAAACAAAAGAGCGAGTTTCCTGAAAGGAAACTCGCTATTTTGGTTTGTGGTTTTTTCAGACTGGATTCCCGTCTTCACGGGAATGACAATACGGAATTCTGAATTCCAGTCTGCGTCGTCTGCGTACAGTCTGCGTAAGTCTGCGGGTCGTACTCGACCATTTACACCACTTTATCCACAATCCCATACTTCTTTGCCTCGTCGGCACTCATGAAGAAGTCGCGGTCGGCGTCTTTTTCGATTTTTGAAAGTGTTTGGCCGGTATTTTTTGCGAGCATTTTATTTAATGTTTCTCGAGTTTTGATTATGTGCTTTGCATTGATTTCAATATCAGAAGCTTGACCCTCTGTTCCACCAAGTGGCTGATGAATCATAACTTCAGAGTTTGGAAGTGCAAATCTTTTGCCTTTTTTACCTGAGGAGAGAATAACTGCTCCCATTGAAGCAGCGATTCCTACGCAGACAGTAGAAACATCATTTTTGATATTGTTCATAGTGTCGACAATAGCGAGGCCTGCTGTCACATGTCCTCCGGGAGAGTTTACATACATTGTAATATCTTTCTTTGGGTCCTCAGATTGAAGGAAAAGAAGTTGTGCAATAATAATATTTGCTACATCATCGTTTATTGCTCCTCCCAAAAAGATAATGTTTTCTTTAAGTAGACGTGAATAAATATCATAGGCTCGTTCGCCTAGCGGGGACTTCTCGATTACAGTGGGAATTAAATATGATGCTTTTGGTTCATTTTTCATGCTTCCACAATACAACGAAAAGAGTTTTTAAGCAATATGCTCGACTTTTTAGTTCGACTATGCTGTAATACAGCAAATACAGTCCTTTGAACCTCCTTTTTTCATTTCAGGCAACAAAATCGACTTTGTCGATTTTGTTCCCTGAAATGAAGCTTTATTGCTGAATATGAAGTAAAAAAGAAAGGAAATACTATGAATGATATTAAAACTGCTATGTTGGCTCTCATTGTGATTGCCGTTGTCGTTTGGGTTATCTGGGCCGATACCAGAAAACCCACGAAGCCCGCCCCAAAATACCTACCCGGATTTAGTGACGAGGATATCGAGGCTCTCCGCCGGAAAAATGACTTGTTTCATCATTTTCCGATTAGGGAACGCGAATGGCAAACTCTCAATACTGATGAGCTTCTGCAGGTGTTTCTTGCGGTACTTGATGTTCAATGTAGGAGACATGCTAAAGAGAAACATTTTTCTCCATCGCATATTCTTTTCGAAATGTCGGCTGAGTGCAAACATCTCATCCAGTGGACAATTGGGAATATTGAGCAAGGGCTCGTTTACGAGAATATGACCAAAAAAGCAAGAGAAGTTGCTAGTCGGCTTTATCGATAAGTCTACAAACCGCCACAATGACCGTAAACAGATGTTTACGGTTTTTTAATAGTTGTCTTTTTTTATTGAATATGATGTAATACGTGGGAATAAGGTTCTTTATATGAAAAGCACAGTGCTTTACTAAAGGGGGCCCAATAAACAGAAAGGTTGTTATGAATTTTTTATCAAAAGAAGCCATTTTGGTGATTGTTGCTGTTATTATTCCATTCTCTTTCCTGCTTCGTGGATTGATAATGAAAAGGGCAAGAAGAATAAAAAAATCCTCTAATGCTCTCAATGATGATGAAATTGAGAAAATTAGCAGGATGAATAATCTCTTTGAGGATATGCCTCCTGAAAATGGGAGGGAGTGGTGGACCCTCGAGGTATCACAGCTGGTCGATGTATGTGTAAATGCAACATGGTCTATTCATAGGTCGGGTATTTATTCTATGAAACATATCCTTATAAATATTGCCGAAAGATGTGAAGACTTGGCAGATTGGATGAGGGGGCAGGCAACTCAGCCATTATATATAAACTCAGATATGTCTAATATGGTTCAAAAGCCAATGGCAGTTGCTCGAATATTGCGTGATCTTGCTTCAAGAGCTGAAACTGAAAATGCTTGATTTTCAAATCGTGAATTCAAAAGATTCACGGTTTTTTTATTCGCACACTAACTCTGGCTTTGCGCATGTTTTGCCATAAATTATGTTTTAACAGCTATACATTTTATTCGTTTTCTCTATATAATGCGGTCTACTTTCTTACGCAAAACGAAGCCAGATTTAGTGTGCGGATGAATTGACAATGTAGCTACAACGTATATACTTATATATATGGCATCAACAACAATACAAATTAGAATAGATTCAAAAGTGAAGAAGGAAGCAAAAAAAGTTTTTGCGGATCTTGGCTTAGATATTTCTTCTGCCACAAAGCTTTTCTATAAGAAAGCGATGGTTACAAGATCTATACCTTTTGAAATATGTACAGAAAATGGTTTTACTATCAAGCAAGAAAGAGAAATGATTAAGGAAGCTGAATGGGCAAAAAAACATGGGGAAAAATATACCTCAGTTAAAAAAATGCTAGATGATATCTTAGGGCAGTCAAAATAATATATGTATTATATTTTTTATTCAAAAAAATTTAGTAAGTCTCTTAAAAGATTAGTCAGAGCAAGGAGAATTGAAAGGGGAGAAATTGAGCTTGTACTTGAGAATATAGCATCAAGAAAAATTTTAGATAAAAAATATAAAGATCATCAACTTAGTGGAAATATGTAGGAATATAGAGAGTGTCACGTACGAAATGATATGCTTTTGCAATATGAAATTGTGAAGAATGAACTTACTGTAATTGCAATTGATGTCGGGAGTCATTCGGAACTATTTGGTTAGGAAATATTATGAAACTACAAAGATTTTTTATAAAACAGGAATTAAAGGAGGGGAATGAGGTAAATATCAATGATGTAGATTTTGTGCATCAGATTTTTCATGTGTTTAGAAAGAAAGTGGGGGATGAGGTTGTTCTTTTAGATAATTCAGGATTTGAATTTTTGGCCGAAATTGTATCTTTAAATAAGAAAGAGGTTAGTTTGAGAATCTTAAATAAAAAAAAGGTTTTAAATATTTGTAAGAACGAAGTGGTTCTTTTTGCTTCGTTAATTAAAAAAGATAAATTTGAATGGGTTTTGGAAAAGTGCACCGAGCTTGGTGTTTCGAAATTTGTTCCCGTTATTTCAGAAAGAAGTGAAAAGAAGGGTTTGAATATTGAAAGAGCAAGGAAAATAATTAAAGAGGCGAGCGAACAATCGGAAAGGGGAATAATGTCGGAAATTTGTGAACCCATTACTTTAGAAAGTGCTTTAAAAGATTTGAGTGGTGAAGCGATCGCTTTACATTTAACTGGAGAAATATTTAATACTGAGAAATTAAAATCCTCCAAAAAATTAGGGTTGTTTATTGGCCCCGAAGGTGGTTGGGGAGAGAAAGATATTGAATTGTTTAAGAAAAATAATATTCCTTTAATTACTCTCGGTTCACAAGTCCTTCGCGCAGAAACGGCAAGTGTGGCGGGGTGTGCAAAATTACTGCTGTAGTTTGTAGGCTAAAACAATTGAGTACAATTGTTCGCCCGAACTTTTGTACTCAAAAGTTTTAGGGAGAAGAAAACTTCTGCAAAGATTGCAGAAGTTGGCTAACTCACTTTGAGTATGAAGCCTTGGGGAAGATCATTGGGGTTTAACCCGATGATTTTTCTTGTGCCACTGATTTGATACCACACGAGTCTTTTTTCATTATCAAGAGGCAAAACCTCCCTCACTCTGTAGTTTCCCTTTGGAATAGTACCAATAGAGCGTAATCCACCATTAAAAACAACAGCTGTTTTGTCGATTTCCAGTGTCATATTTTAGGAGCTCCTTCTAAGTACTTAGTATAGCACAGAGGGGTAGAATTATGAAGTAAGAATTATGAATTAAGAATGGATTTAAAATACAATAAAATACCGCGCTGTAGGCGCCGTATTTTATTCCTAATTCTTAATTCCTAATTCTTAATTCTGCTCTAAGAACTTAAACACTTCCTCATTTGTGAGCATATGTTCCACATAAACTTTTGCACGAAGTGGGTCGAGGTCGGCATACATTGCTAGAAGTTGTCCTGCTTGAGATTCTACTTCTTCTTTGTTTGGCTCTAATTTTTCTTTGATTGCAATTTCTGCAAGAACGACATTCATTTTTGCTCTTTTTTCTGCTTCACCTCTCCACTCTTTTCGTAAATCTTCTTCAGTCTTTTTAATGCTTGCTAGATAATCTTCAGGCTTCATTCCGTATTGAGCAAGGTCACCTTTAAATTGGTTTACAAGTTTATCTTGCTCACTTTCCACAAGTACTGATGGAATTACTAGTTTTGATTTCTCAATAATTTTTTCAACAATAGCGAGTCGTACTTTTTGTTTTTCTTTTAGTTTTTTCTCATTAAGAATATTTTCTTTTAGTTTTATTTTAAAATCAGAAACATTCGCAAAATCTCCAAGAGTTTTTACAAACTCATCATTAACTTCAGGTAGCACCATATCTTTTTCATCTCCTTCTGTGTGGGGGGTACCTTGTTTGTGCATTTCTTCATGCGCACGGTGTTTACGAATTTCTTCCATTGTTTCTTCAATTTCTTTTTCTTCGACAGCTACCTCCTTTTTAGTTTTTCCTACTTCTTTTGCAATTTCTTTATAATCGGGGAGTTCGGCTTTTGGCATTAAGGCCACTTTTACCTTAAATACTAATGGGTTTCCTTCGGCTAGTTTTACAATAGAAACATCCGGGTGGCCGATTGTGTTTAACTTGTGTTCCTCGAGGAGTTTTCCATATGTTTCGTCGATAATTATTTCTGCCCCTTCACCAAGAATGTATATTTCTCCAAATTTTTCTACGATCATTTTTTCAGGAGCATTTCCTTTGCGAAAACCATCTAAAGTGATGTTTTTTTGTATTTCAATGAAGGCTTTTGCACGAGCCTTTTGTAATTCCTCCCAAGACACTTCCACTTCTAAAACAGCTTCCGAAGAGTCTTCTAATAGTTCTAATTTTGATGTGTATTCGTATGTCATATGGAAGCGAGTTTAGCAGAAAAATGTTTGATAGTCTATAGTCTTTAGTTATTAGTTTGTAGTAAAAGCAAAAGAGCGAGTTTCCCGAAGGGAAACTCGCTCTTTTGGTTTGTAACTAGTTACTTGTTATATGTTATGAGTTATAAGTTCTCTAGATGTTTTTCAACCCTGCCTCCACATCCCTCAAATCCTGTGTATTGTTGAGGTCGGCGCTTATTGAATCTATCGTATCGTTTACGGGGCCTGTATTTTCTACTACCTCTGTTGTTACTGGTACAAGAGGACTTTTTTCTTCCAATGTTTTACCCCAGAAATATAGCGCACCGACAATTAGTACTAGAATTATAATGATTGATGCTACTACTGCCCCATATGATTTTGGTTGTTCCATAAATGTTTTTTCTCAATTTTTAATTTTATAATTTTTAATTTTTAAATAATTTTTTAATTTTATAATTTAAAAATTCAAATGTAACCTATTTAATGTTATGTGTTCTATGTTATGTGTTACGTGACCTATGGGGTTGTTGTCGTTGCTGTGCTTGTTGCGTTATCTTTATCTGTTTTGTTTCGACCTGGTTTTAAGTTTTCAATTACTTTAACATATGCTTCGTGAGCCGATTTTACATAAGCATTTGCCTCTGTTGTTTTTGCTTTAATTGTATTTTTTGTTGTTGTACTTATATTTGTTGCAAGTATTGCTTGTAGGGAAGTGTTTAGAGCTGTAACTTTTTCTGTTGCAGTTGTTAACTTTGCTTTTGCTTCTAGAAGAAGCGCATCAGATGTGCTTGTATCTATGTTTCTTGATTTTAGTTTTGCAATATGAGCTACAAGTCTTGTGTCGACTTTTGTAATTCGGTCTATTGCATCTGAAAGACGGTCATTTACCTTTGCAATTTGATTTGCAATTCCTGTTTTAAATTTTTCTTCAAGTCTTATCCTTCGTGCCTCTGTACTTGAGGCTCTTTTTTCCTCCCTTTCTTGAATTCTTATTGTGCCTGAAGCTATTCTATTCTCACGATTCTCGAGTCTATCTTCAATTTTTCTTGTTGTAGAGGCCATTTTTAATCTTTGCTCCTCTACTCGCTCTTTTTGATCCTCAAGTTTGATTTTCTGTTCATCTATTTTTTCCTTCTTAGGGCCAAAAATTTTACTCCATAACCCACCTCCAGAATTTGATTCTGTTTGTGCTAAAGCCACATTTACTCCTAGCAAAGTGACAATTATTGTGAAAACAGTTAAATAATGTATTTTTTTCATAATGCTTTATCTCGACACGAATTTACAAACGAAGTGGAATGATATTATTGGGATTCTAAATTCTCTCGTATTGTCATTCCTGCGAAGGCAGGAATCCAGTCCGGAGAAATTCAAAATCCTGTATTAAATGCAAATACATTTTCAGACTGGATTCCTGCCTTCGCAGGAATGACAGAAGTGATGTTTAGCATTTATTTGCGTCATTCGCTACGCCCATTCGTATATTTGTGTCGTGTTATTGTATTAATATTAAATCCTCGCGTCTGAGGATGTACTTTATTATATCACTCTAATATTTTAATACATCCACATTTTATAAATACCAAAAAACGCCTAAAATTAGGCGTTTTTTGGTGATTTTTATTTTTTTATTCCAACAAACGAGGAGCGTGTGAACAAGTAATCTTGTTCACAACGTCCGAGTGTAGTTGTGAACAAAAGGTTAATACCTTTTATTTTTCTTACGTGATTTCTTCGTCTGTTTGGATTTCTGTATTTGGTTCTGGGTTTTGCTCCACTTCACCTTCTATTACTTCATCCTCAATTGGTGCCTCCTCTTCATTTGAAAGATTTTCTTCCATAACAGCCACTTCCTCGTCGATACTTTTACCATCTGATTCAACCAGTTCCTCTCCTTTTACAGATTTGATATCAATTTTCCAGCCAGTAAGCTTTGCAGCTAGACGTACATTTTGTCCTCCTTTACCAATAGCTAAAGACTGTTGATCTTCAGAAACAATCACTGTTGCTTTGTGTTCTGCTTCATCTAGCTCAACATTTATAACTTTTGCTGGTGAAAGTGAGTCTTCAATAAACTGTGATGGTTCTTCAGACCATTCAATAATATCAATTTTTTCTCCGGCAAGCTCACTCATCACTGTCGAAACTCGCACTCCCCGCTGACCCACTAAAGAGCCAACTGGATCAATGTGTGAATCATTTGAAAATGTTGCGACTTTTGAACGTGAACCGGCTTCTCTTGCAACAGCTTTGATTTCTACTGTACCCGCATTGATCTCTGGCACTTCAGTTGCAAAAAGACCCTCAAGAAACTTTGGATGTGAACGAGAAACTTTTAGAAATACACCTTTTGTTGCATCGTCAACTCGGAAAAGATATGCACGAACCCTTTCTCCTTGGCGATATCTCTCTCCGGGAATTTGTTCTTCATATGGAAGCACAGCAACAGCTCGCCCCATATCTAAATAAATATTTCCTTTTTCAACTCTTTGGACTGTTCCTGAAATAATTTCACCTTCTCTTTCTCCGTATTCTGAAACGACACTTTCTTTTTCTGCCTCACGAATTTTTTGGATGATAACTTGTTTTGCTGTTTGTGCGGCAATACGCCCAAAGTCAGATTTTGTCTCAAGAGGGAAGACAACTTCTTCGTCCACAAGAGCTCCTTTTTTAATAAATTTAGCATCTTCTGTTGTGATGTGATGTTCGCTATTGAACCTTATTCTGTCGTCATCATCGGCGAGCAATTCCTCATCTTCTTCAGGCATAATTACTCTTGATTTATCGACTACGATTTTTACTTGGTAGAAATCGGTTTTTCCTGTTTCTGGTTCAAATGAACATCGAATAATCTGGCCTTTTTTACCAAATTCTTTTTTATACGCTGTTGCTAGCGCCGCTTCTATTGCCTCTATTATTTTTTCGCGTGAAATGCCTCGCTCTTCTTCAAGCTGAGCAAATACTGCGCTGATTGCTTTTAGGTCAAACATGATATATTTTTAAGGAATGGAATGACTATAAAAATAATCACCCCGCCCTTCTTTATGTATTTAAGGGCGTGGGTTGTTTGTAATAAACTTCAATCGCCCTAATTACTACTCTATTAAATTGTACAAACTACTTTTTACAAACCTTCGATATTCGCCCACCACCCCCTAAATTTATTGGAAAGTGCGGGGCACCCGCGCCCATAAATTCAAACAGATGGGCGGGGTTACCCGCGCCCTTAAATACTTAAAGAAGGGCGGGGTTACCCGCGCCCTTAAATACTTAAAGAAGGGCGGGGTTACCCGCGCCCTTAAATACTTAAAGAAGGGCGGGGTTAAGGAAAATATAGTCACGATTACGTTTCTTATTTTCCTTAAAAAACGAATTCCGTTCTTTCGGAACGGAATTACTTCATGTGTCAATAATACCACGGTTTAAATTTAGGGGCAAGTAGGATGGCGTACCATCCTCGCAGACCAGCACAGACTAAACGCAGACTACGCAGACCAAAATACTAAATCATAAAAAAGACTCTACTCTGTCCTTTTTCGGTGTAGGGGATGCAAAAGAGTTTGCATTTAAATATTGAAGTGGTGGTCTGATATTAGATTTCAGTTCTAGATATTGAAGAAAGGTAAATATGTCAAAAAAACAAAATATTCAAGAGAGAAGACAGCGTGTTCTGACCCATATTCGTTTTGGAAATGAACCAGACTTTGTTTCACTTGTCGAAAGTACAGATCTTTCACGAAATGAGATTGCGGGGCACCTCGCTATACTTATAAGAAAAGGTAGAATTTTTCGAAATGAACAAGGTGGATACTTTATAAAGGAGAATTTCAATTCTCCAAGAATTATGCGTTCACTTAATCTGTTTTTGCATGGATGCGAGAGCCCAACTCACATCTTTGGAATCGGATACGTCGATCCACATTCAAGAGCCTCCTTCATCCATAATTTTTGTCTTCTTGTACACCTTGCATTAGTCTAACGATGCGAGGTGTTTTTTTATATCTCAAACCAATTGATTCGATACATCGAATGTTTCGTTTAAACGAAAGATTTTTGTAAGACAAATTGTTGGTTTTGTGATATAATGTAGGTATGAATGAGATGCCTCAAAGTGTAAAAAGCTGTCTGTGGTCTTACGATACGGACAAATTAAACCTCAAAACAAATAAAAGGATTATTATTTTTAATGTCTTAAATTTTGGCAATGCAGAGGCATACAATTGGCTTTCTGATACATATAAAAAAGAGGAAATATTGGATATAGCAGTCTCAACTCCTGAGACAGAATGGTCTAAAAAGTCTTTAAATTATTGGAGTAATATTTTGGGTTTTGATGTGGTTAAGAAAACTCGTATAACAATATAATTATGCACTGGGATATTTTGGATGAAAAAAGAAAAGAAATTCTCCCGTATTTTTCTGAATTAAAGGAATATGGTTTTTATCTTGCTGGCGGTACAGCTTTGGCGTTAATTATTGGCCACAGAGACAGTATTGATTTTGATTTTTTTACTGAAAAAGAATTTGATACTGAAAAACTTTTTGACGATTTAGTTTCTGTTTTTTCTCCACATCAAATCACGAGAACTCAAGTCGAGAAAAACACATTGTCTATTCTAGTAGATGAACATATTAAAATAAGTTTTTTTACGTATAAATACTCTTTGTTGGAGGAGACTACCAAGACAGAATATTTTGATATTGCTTCACTTTCTGATATTGCCTGTATGAAGATAAATGCAGTGGTAAATAGGGCTACATTGAAGGATTATATTGATTTGTATTTTATTCTTAAACAAAAAACTTTGTCAGAAATTATGGAGAGTTTAAAGATAAAAATGCCAGAACTAGATAATTTACTTGCATTAAAATCCATTATTTATTTTGGGGATATTGATGCAAATGAGCCAATTATTTTCAAAACAGAGAAGGTCTCTCTTGAAGAAATTAAAAGTTGCTTAATTAAAGAGGTGAAAAAACTATAGATTTTCTTATATCTAAAACTGAATGATTCGATACATCGAATGTTTCGTTTAAACGAAAGGTTTGTTTTTTATTTAAATAGTAGAACAATTTTCTTTCTTCGTGATATAATATAAGTAATAAAATTTATAAAGCTATTTTAAATTTTAAACCTGGATCCCCGCATTCGCGAGGATGACATAAAACATAATCGTGGGTACACTCGTTGTTTTGTGTCATTTTTAAATTTTACATTTTTAACAATATAACCTGGATCCCCGGAGTACCGAGGACGGAAAAAAATGTAATCGCTTCGCTTCTTATTTTTTAACCGATTTGAAACATGTACATCGAAGAATCACAACTTAGAGAATTTATAACCGATGCGGGACTTGTCACGCAAAAGGATTTTGATGTTGCGGAAGAAATTGCAAAAAAGAAAAATGAAAGTGTTGGTAATACTTTAGTTTCAGAGGGGAAAATCACAGAAGATGATTTGCGGAGAATGCAGGCATATTTGCTCGGTATACCATTTGTGGATTTGATTGATCAAAAAATTGGAATTGAAATTCTATCTTTAATTCCAGAGCCAATTGCCCGGGCACACAATGTTGTTGCTTTTAAAAAAGGTAATGATTTTCTTGAGGTAGCCATGCTTGATACCGACGACCTTTCGTCTATTGATTTTATTAAAAAGAAAACAGGTTTAAAAATTCTTACTCGACTTACAAACTCGGATTCTATTAAGGCTGTTTTACTTCAGTATCAGAAAAGTTTGAAGGATGATTTTGGTGATTTAATTAAAAAAGAATCCTCATCTTTAATACAAGGAGGCGAGTCTGAGGATGAATTAAAAAAGATAGCTCTCGATTTACCTGTGGTGCGTATTGTGGATACTCTTTTGAAGCATGCAATTTTGCAGGGGGCGTCTGATATTCATATTGAGCCGGGAGAAAATGAAGTAGTACTTAGATATCGTATTGATGGAATGCTTAGAGATGCAATGATTCTCCCAAGACAAGCTGGGCTTTCTATAACAGCTCGTATTAAAGTTCTTTCTAATTTGAAGCTTGATGAAAAGCGCTTGCCTCAGGATGGACGTTTTAAAATTGAATTAGATAAGGAACAGGTTTCTTTCCGTGTTTCTATTTTGCCTACATATTATGGAGAAAAGACCGTTATGCGTATTTTGCGTGAAGATGCAGCTGGCTTCTCTTTAGAGGGGCTTGGTTTTCATGGTGTGGGGCTTGAGCGATTACATGAAGCTACAAAACTTTCAACTGGAATGATACTCACAACTGGTCCAACTGGAAGTGGAAAAACTACAACACTATATACTGTTCTTGATTTACTAAATCAGCCAGATGTAAATATTTCTACTATTGAGGACCCGATTGAATATCAAATGAAGCGTATTAATCAGACACAAGTGAAATCAGAAATTGGTCTTACTTTTGCAAACGGTTTGCGTTCTTTGGTGCGACAAGATCCAGATATTATTATGGTGGGAGAAATTCGTGATAATGAAACGGCATCTCTGGCTATTAACGCTGCTTTAACTGGGCACCTTGTGCTTTCAACTTTACATACTAATTCCGCAGCGGGAGCAATGCCTAGACTTATTGATATGAAGATAGAGCCATTTCTTTTGGTTTCGACACTTTCTGTTGTGGTGGCGCAAAGGCTCGTGCGCAGGCTCACAAAAGCAAAAGAAAAATATTTTATGACAAAGGTAGGGCTTGACGCTTTGAGAAAAACAGTAGATTTAGATAGGGTTCTTGAGCATTTGGTAAAGGAAAAAATTGTGGCACCGGATGTAACATGGGATAAGGTGCCTTTTTATAGACCAAAAAAATCTGATGAATCGGAGGATGGGTATAAGAGCCGTATTGGAATTCATGAAGTGATGAAAATGTCTTCTGCTATAAAAGAGATGATTATTAAAGGGGAGACTGCCGATAAACTTGAGGAGCAGGGGAAAAAGGAGGGGATGCTTACGATGTTAGAAGATGGAATTTTTAATTGTGTTTTGGGGGAGACTACATTAGAGGAGGTGCTCAGAGTTGTTTCGGTAGAATAGGTTTGATTACAAACCTATTCTCGCAGACTAACGCTGACTAGACGCAGAACGACGCAGACTTGAATTCAGAATCCGTATTGTCATCCTTGCGAATGCGAGGATCCATGTTCGTATTTAATTTGAATTTTTTACAAAATCTTTATCGGTGAAAGTTTTGTGTCGCACGGATATTTTTCTGCTGAAAAATTCCTCGAGCTCGCGCCGTCGCGCTCGCTAGGCTCCCCAAAACTTCCACACTCAACGATTTTGTAAACCATTCGTGCATTTTGATTTATTTAGAAGTATCCCCCCAAACACTTTTTTGGTTGGTGTGTGAGGGGCTCAGAGTAGTGTCTGTGAAATAGAAATAAACATACATACATGATACAATTTCTTTATGAAAAGAATAATGATTTATTTTATTGGACCATTTTTATATCTATTGTTTTCTATGTTTACCCTTGTTTCTCAAGTAAAACATATTGGATTTGATGGAGTCTATAATTGTGCTATGTTTGGAAATTTAGAATGTTCTTGGTTTGATTATATATTTAGGAGTTGGATAACCACATCTTTAATATTGGGTGTGTTGTTTTGGTTTATTGTTTCATACTTGGTTGCTAAATTTGTTTTTTATTTAATAAATTTATATAAATCAAAAAAAATTAAAAAATTTTACATTTATATATCAATTCTAGTTATATTTATTATTATAATATTTTCTTTATATAATCGAGGAGGGCTATAGTCCACAAGTACACGAAATATAAGCAAATTTAACTGTCAAAATTTGCTTTTGTTGTGTCGAAATCTGTGGTATACTATATATATGAAAAAGATTCATTTGCTAAAAAATAAGCAACTTCCAGTTTTTGTCGAAAAAGACGAAGACGGTATTTATGTTGTTGAATGTCCTCTTTTTAAGGGCTGTTATTCTCAAGGCAAGACAGTGGATGAAGCTATAAAAAATATAAAAGAAGTTGTGGAACTTTGTTTAGAAGAAAAAGACAATAGGGATACAATGAAATTTTATTCTCCTAGGGAAATTAGTTTACATACGATAACCGTATAATCAATGCCAAAGATTCCATCTGTTTCTTTTAAAAAAGTTATAGGTGCTTTAGAAAAATGTGGGTATGTGATTTCCCGACAAAGGGGAAGTCATATTAGAATGTGTCACAATTCAGAATGTCCAGTTACTATTCCAGCCCATAACCCAGTGGCTCGTGGAACTTTGAGGAAAATTTTAAGGGATTCAAAGTTGTCGGTGGAAGAATTTATTGAATTACTTTAATTTTGCACTTGTTTTGAAAAATTTAGAAATTATTTATCCCAGATGATGCAATAAACTGGGACTTGAAAATTATAAATTAAAAATTATAAAAAAATAGTCCTCCTATTTCATAAATAGTCTATTTTTTGATATAATATGAGTAATGAAATTCTTTTATACATCAGTCGCACCAGATGGAGAGCGTAAAAGTGGAACGCGTGAAGCTTCCGACAAATTTCAGCTTGCAAATGATTTAAAAGCTGAAGGGGAAATAGTGCTTTCTGTAAAAAAAGCAAAAAAGGCTGAATTTTTTTCTTTAAATTTTTCTTTTTTTAATCGTGTAAAAACTCATGAGAAGATCATTTTTGCTAGAAATCTAGCTTCAATGCTTGAAGCGGGGCTTGCTATTTCTCGCGCTCTTTCTGTTATTGAAAGGCAAACAAAAAATGTTGGATTGAAAAATATTGTTGTATCAATAAATGATGATATAAAAAAAGGAAAATCTTTATCAGCAGGAATGAAAATGTTTCCTAAGATATTTCCACCAATGTTTGTTTCGATGGTTCTCTCGGGGGAAGAATCTGGAAAACTTTCTGAGGCCCTAAATGTTGTTGCTTCACAAATGGAAAAGATGTATTTACTTCAGAAGAAATTGAAGGGAGCGTTGATATATCCTGCTGTTATTATTTTTGCAATGATTGGTATTGCTATTTTTATGTTAATTTATATTGTTCCAACGCTTGCAAAAACATTTAAAGAAATTGGGACCGAACTTCCTGCGAGTACACGATTTATAATATGGATTAGTGATACCTTTCAGGCACATATGATTTTGGTATTGACTTCAATTATTTCTATCGTGGTTTTATTGGTTTTGGCTGGTCGCACAAAGATGGGAAAAAGAATGTTTGATTATTCTTTTCTCCACGTTCCACTAATCTCAGGGCTTGTAAAAGAATCTAATTCAGCTAAAACTACACGAACTCTTTCCTCCCTCCTTACTTCGGGTGTTTCTGTTGTGGAGGCATTAAGCATAACAAAAGATGTTTTACAAAATTCATATTATAAAGAAGTGATTGAGAAAGCAAAACATAATGTAGAAATTGGAGCACCGATGTCAGAAGTTTTTGCTGGATATGAAAATTTATATCCTGTTTTTGTGGGTGAAATGATTGCTGTTGGAGAGGAAACGGGTGATTTGGGAGGGACCCTTTTGCGGGTAGCTGTTTTTTATGAAGAAGAAGTAGAACAAAAAACAAAAGATATGTCCACAATTATTGAGCCATTTTTAATGCTTTTTGTGGGAGTGGCTGTTGGTTTTTTTGCAATTTCAATGATCTCACCTATTTATTCAATTGTTGATAAGATTTAACTCTTACCAATCTTGAAGAGGAGACATTTGACTGCTCGTGTTCACATCCACACCTGTATTTTTGTATGGGGCAGGATTTTGTTGGTAGATGATAGATGGCTCTGGATTCACTATTTTTGGTCTAAGACTAACTTTGGTCTCAGTGGTAGTGCTTATTGTATTATCATTATTTTGTAAAGTATTTGAGGTAGTAGAGGTATTATTTATTGCATTTTCTAAATTAATTATAGTGTTTTCTGTATTCCTAATTACTTCTATCTGTTTAGTGATTTCATTTGAGTTACTATCCGAGTTATTTTTAATTGATTCTTTTATGGCTGTTTCAGCAATATTTATGGTAGTAATGACTTGTTTTATTTCAAAGACACTACCAGTAATAACATTTCTGTATGAATTTATTTGTTCGTTTGAAAGGCCAGAATCATTTGAGGAAAGCTCAAAAACAATACTTTGTATTTGTTCTACATAAGACTCAATATATAAGACAGCTGTTTTGATCTGATTAATCAAGACTTGGTCTGTTTCCAGAGAGTGTTTATTATTCTCCTCCCAAGTTAATAATAATTTGTTAATTTTTAAACGTTGAGCGTTTATTTTATCTTCTATTTTTCTATTTTTTGTTTTAATTTGGATTTGTGGGTTAAGAGAGTCTGCATCTTTGAAAAAAATATTTGTCTTATCTACCAAACTTTTAATTTTTAAATATTGTTCTAGTGATACCTGCATTGCGTATGATTTACTTCGTAGTTCATCTAGTTGTTTTTTCTCCAAATCTATTTTTTGTTTAGCTATTTCTAAGTCAGCTAAATTTTTATTTGCTACCATATTATTAGAAACCATTTTTTTTACTTCCTTAAATAAATAGAAACATGCAAATATAACAAAAATAGATAAAACTATTGTAATTAAAATATAAATGTTTTTTTTAGTTTTATTCATTTGTTTTTCTTATTTTATTTCTTCCCAAGATAGTGTTATATATTGATCGGAAGTGAGTGGAAAGCTTGGTGGGGGGCTGTAAAGTAAATGGCTATCATAATTTAAATTACGAAGCTGATAACCAGTGCCATCTGTATAAGCAAAACCATAACGGATGGCGCTAGCTATCATGCCATTTAATGTTAGGGTATTTCTTTTGTAGTAGGTACTAGAGCAATCAGATTCATAGTAAAATCTACCGACACGACCTTTTTGGGCAATTAAGGATGCATCAATTTGTAAATTATCATCACTTATTAGTCCAACATTAATATTATTTTGGGCGATTAATCCTATTGTATCAGAGCCATCATAATTAGTGTAAAGTAGGTCATTGTTAATTGTGATATTTTTTCTAGTACTAGTATTATCTGGCAATACAGCTGCTACAATATTTACTCGAGCACTATTTATTTTGCCTTCCACCCAAATATTATCCTCTAAAAAAATAAGGCCATTGTTTGGCATGGGGAAATTACCAATAGAAGATTCATTTTGTATGCTCCATTTTTCATTCGAACAGGTGTCCTTAGAATAAAGTTTGGTAACTTTTTTTAAATCAAAAGTATCGTTAGTTTTTAAGATAATATGATATCCTTGTGAGCCAGAGCTAGCTCTAAAGTAGCCCTTATCTACAGCATCAATTTTCATCTCTGCGATATCAGCAGTAATGCCAGTAAAATCTACCTCTGGAACTGGGAAGAGACGGCCAGCAGTAAAAATATCCGGTCTTGAGGGTATTGGGTTTGGGGGGAATGTGTCCACTGGCGAAACGTGAGTGTGTACACCGTATTCATTATTACTTCCACTGTGGTCCGGATCGTCATATGCAGTAACGCCACTTGTGATAATATTGTAAATTAAGCCGTCAAAACGAATACCTTTATTGGAGTGAACTGGCCCATAGATTGTTGTGCCCTCGCCAAAACGCATAACATCATTTGTGACTACAGCATATTTAGCAATTGAAGGTTTAGCAAATTTTGCTTGAATGGTCCGAGCGATACTTGGTTCCGCGTCTGTCCTGCCGGTTGATTTTACTACAACAAGAGTGGATCCTAAAGGTGGAGGTGTAATATTTAATGTAAAAGTTCCAATCTTATTATCATTTTTGTCATAAAAATCATGTACATAAGGTCCAGCTGTGCCCGTACCATCCTGATAATCTGTGGGAGCATGAGCTAAATGCCAGCGATAATAATCAATTCCCGCTTCAGCTATTTGAATAGAAAGCTCTCTACTGCCGGCTTGTTTGGATGATTTAATATCAATTACCGACCAGCCAGTCAGTGCTCCTAATATATATACTGCAATAGTGCCAAAAACCAGTACCTGAATTAAGATATATCCCCTATTTTGACAATCCTTTAAGTGGAACGATATAGTATTTTTTTTAAAAATATTTTTAATCATAAATTATCTTTCAAATTCCTTATAGAAACTTGGGTTGTCATATATAATGGGCCGGGAGATTTTAGTATATCTTCATCTATAATTAAATTTATTTTTATTAATCTAATTGAGGAAATATTTACTGGTTGACTTAATGGGGGAGAGGTACCGTCATAATTAGTATCGTAATAATTGAAGATTGAAGTAGTGGCATTGGCAATTCCATTCGCAAGTTTTATTATTTTTTCGTCTGTTGGGTTATAGGTTGCGCCGGTAGGATTTATTACTCCTTTATAAAAAGTTGTTCCGCTTAAAAAATACCGAATCTTTTCAACATCAGAGTCACTATCTATATTACTATAAAAAGTTAAGGAAGAAGTGGCAGCCTGATCAATATAATAAGAACCAGCATTAGAAGGGGACATCGAACGCACTTCAACAGTAAAGTTTTTTAATATTTGCCTCGCACTTTCTTGAGCTACTAGATTTGAGCCCGTGTATTTATTTAAAGAAAAAATATCTATCTGGAATCTTACTAGAGCAATTCCGATGAGTGTAAATATAAAAATAGCTACAAATATTTCTATTATAGTGAAACCTTGTTTTTTTGTTTTCAATAATGTTTTTTTCATGATTTATTCAGCAAGAATTATTTCTTTTTGTTGCCAGGATCCAGAAACTGTCACTGATGTAGTTTGTGTGGTATAACCAGCTTTAGAAATTTCTAAATTATAATTATCTGGATTAAGGCCAGTAAAAAATACTTGTCCACGGGCTAAGCAGTCAGAGGCCTCAGTTGTGGTTAGTGTACTGCTATAGGTAGCATTACTTAATTTTACACTTGCATTAGATAATAGAAGACCTGTAGTAGCGTCTTTAACATTTACTAAGATGCTAGATGATGCCACAGGGGCAACAATAAATGTTAAATTATTAGTAGTACCGGAGTTTATAGAAAAAATACTTCCTGGAATAATACCTGCTAAAATATAAGTCTGATCTGGGAAAATAGACCTGTATTCATCAGTATCTAAATTCTTAATGCTAAAATTTCCAGAGCTGTCTGTTGTGCTAGTGGCGGAATATTTGTAGATGATAGGGCTAGTTCCAATTATTTTTGTGCCTCTTAAAAAGAAATCAATGTTTGGTATTGCTTCACATGCGGTGCCAATACTTTTAACATTTATGGTGCTGGCCGGATCGATAATAAAACTGATTTCTGTCAATTGTTGGGTCAAAACAGTCGCATCTATTTTGTCTGGCGTTGGATTGGAGGGGTCTCCAATCGGGTAGGTTCTATCACTGGTGTATCCTGTTTTAGAAACATTTATTTTATAAGCTTGATTTCCAGGTGGGGCATTCACAATCTGAAGCAACCCCTGATTGTTGGAAGTATCATCTATTGTAAAATTTGGAATGGTTTGTTTGTTTTCAATATGAATATTTGCATTAGGAACAGGTGTACCTGTAGAATCAAAAACTTTGATAAAGATGGCACCATTAGTAGAGGAGCTTTCTAAATTTTTTGGAGCAATATTTGTTGTCACAAAAAGAGGTGGAAAATTACGACAGGTCGCACAATTAATTTCTAGTTCTGCCAGTTTGTAATCAGCTGGAGAAGTATCTTTCGGTGTTCCATCAATAGTGCCATCAAACGGATCATCAATATTTCTTATGGTAGTTTTTATAGTAAATTCTTTACCATCACGAATGAGAGTTTGATTGGCTGGTATCTTTCCAAGAGGCAAACTACCTACAATTCCTACATCCTCATAAGATAAATTACGCAAGATTTCAAATTGTTCATTGGCCAAAGCCGTAGCTGTTATTTTTGAACGGGAAAGCATAACCACATTCATGGTTATGATATAAGCTTGATAAACACTTATAGCTAAAATCATAAAAACTGCCGCACCGATCACAGCCTCCACTAGTGTAAAACCACTGCTTTGTTCTAGTTTTACAAAACAAATTTTTTCTCTATTTTTATAAATTTTAATCATATCAATTTCTCTCATTTATTTTAACATATTATGCTTGTACCACATAGTTTCTTTGATTCTATTATTAACAAAAGGGGTATGATATAATTGTTTTATGTTGAAAAATAAAAAGCTTATTATAGGGAACTGGAAGATGTCTCCGACCACATTAGCTGAATCCAAAAAGCTTGTCGCCAATATCACAAAAACGGCTGTAAAGCTAAGGAAGATGATAGCTGTTCTTGCCCCTTCTTTTGTTCATATTGCTTCTTTTAGTAATAAAAAATCAAAAATTTTGTGGGGGGCTCAGGATGTTTGTGAAAAAAGTGCCGGCGCCGCTACCGGAGAAGTAAGTGTAAAAATGCTTAAAGATTTACATGTTCAATTTGTAATAATTGGGCATTCTGAGAGAAGGATGATGGGCGAAACAAATGATTTGATTGCAAAAAAAGTTGTGACAACTTTAGCTGAGGGTTTAAAACCAGTACTTTGTATTGGAGAAGTTGTTCGTGATAATGATGGGGAATATTTAAATGAATTGAAAACACAGTTATTGGAGTGTATATCACAAGTAAAGCGAGGAGATATGCTTGATCTAATTATTGCGTACGAGCCAGTTTCGGCTATAGGAGCCACAGAGGCATTAAATTCTCACGATATTCATACAAGTGTTTTATATATTAGAAAAGTCTTAGCTGAACATTTTAGTAAAGATTTAGCACTTTCGGCAATGATACTTTATGGTGGGACGGTAAATTTAGATAATGCTCCCGATATTATTAAAAATGGGGGAGTGGATGGACTTTTGGTTGGAAGGGCGAGTTTAAGTAATGAATTTGGTGAATTGTTGAAAGCTGTGGAGAAAGCTTAGAAAAATAAAGAACGTTAGTGATTATATTTTTCTTAGCCCCGCCCTTCTTTATGTATTTAAGGGCGGGGGCGAAAGAATTTTAAATCGACATAAAATAAGAAATGTACTCATGACTATATTTTATGTCGTCCTCGGTACTCCGGGGATCCATGTTAATCTAGAAATCAAATTTGGATTTGGATCCCCGCAAGCGAGGATGACAGAGAGAAAGGGTAATGGTAAAAATAATAATTATGAAAACACTTAAAGATATTGGAAATGTAAATGGGAAAATAGCTCTCGTACGAGTAGATTTTAATGTGCCAGTAGAAGATGGAGTTGTGAAGGATGACTTTAGAATTAAGTCAGCGCTCCCTACAATAGATTTTTTAAAAAAAGCTGGAGCAAAAGTTTGTTTAATCGCTCACTGTGAGGCGAATATCGAAGGAGAAAAGTCTTCATTAAAACCAGCGTATGGAGTTTTGAAAAATTATACAGATTGTTCATTTGCAAATACTTTAGATGAAGTAAGTGGTTTATTTGAAGAAAATGATGTTGTTTTACTTGAAAATTTACGGATAAATTCTGGTGAAAAAGGTAATGATGAAGAATTTGCAAAAGAGCTGGCTTCTATTGCAGATTTTTATGTAAATGAAGCTTTTTCTGTTTGTCACAGAGAGCACGCTTCAATTGTAGGAGTTCCAAAATTTTTACCAAGTTATGCAGGACTTCAATTAGAAAAAGAAATATCTGAGCTTTCAAAAGCTTTTAATCCTTCTCATCCTTTCGTATTTATTTTAGGTGGTGCAAAATTTGAAACAAAACTTCCTTTAATAAATAAGTTTTTAGAAAAAGCTGATGTAATTTGTATTGGAGGAGCACTTTCAAATGATATTTTAAAGGGTCAAGGTAAAAATATTGGTAAGTCACTTGTTTCCAAGACAGAAATTAATTTAGATAATGTTCTTGGTAGTAAAAAACTTATGGAAGTAGTCGATGTTGTTGTCGAAAATGATGGAAATGTTGAAACGAAAAATGTAGAAGATATTTTGGATGAAGATAATATTATGGATGCAGGTGTTGAAACAATTAAATTATGGGAAGAAAAAATTCGTGATGGAGCTTTTGTGCTTTGGAATGGGCCCTTGGGTAATTTTGAGGCAGGATATGATAAAGGAACTCTTGCTCTTGCACAGGCAATAGCATCTTCTGATGCTGAATCGATTGTTGGGGGAGGTGATACACTTTCAGCAATTAAAAAACTTAATTTAGAATCGGGATTTTCATTTATTTCAACAGGCGGTGGAGCAACATTGGATTTTCTAGCAAATGAAACTTTGCCGGGAATAGAGGCTCTAGGTTAGTTGAAAGTTGAAAGTGTAAAGTGTTAAAGTAAGAAAAAACACCTTTGCTTAACAGCGAAGGTGTTTTGAATTAATCTAATGCCAGCGGGTCTTGTTTTAGCCCGATGAGCCCGTTGAAAGTGACGCCTTTGGGCATGGTATAGAATTGTAGGCCTTCGTGCCTTGGGTGCAATAGGAGTCTGATGAATCCCGTAGCAATGTCCGGCTCGGAAGCTATTATTTCCGTGCCGTCTCCACCAATACCTTTTACTTGGAATTGAATGATGCGTTGCCAAGGTTTTGCAATCTTGTCACCGGTGTTTCCAAGCATCCATTTTTGTGGGTCGAATGCGACCGTGCATGGTATGCGACCATCTGGATGTTGGCGAGGGCCGTAAAAACAGATGATGCCATCACCCAATTCTACAAGGTGATGACCTGACGAATTGGTTAGAAATTGCAATAGGGTTATTAATTCTGGGCTTAATTGTTGTTGTGTATTCATGGTTGTACAGGTCCTTTCTTTCTGTACTTTATCACTATCTAATTTTTGGTCAACTTGGATAAATAATTCATACCTATAATAAATAACTTGTAACTGATAATCTATAACAAATAACAAGAGACTTTCCCGAAGGGAAAGTCTCTATTGTTATAAGTTATTAGTTATAGATTATTTGTTATTCTAGAGCGAATTTGATTTTCATTTCAACTTCTTCTGCCTCGCCAGGAAGATATGCTTTAGCTGGCCAGTGCATAAGACCATCACTTTCTTTTCGTGGAATAATGTGGAAATGTGCGTGTAGGATTTCTTGTCCTGCTGCCACTTCATTATTCATCCCAATATTTACTCCATCAGCCTCTAAGCCATTCTTTATAGCAATTGCGATTTTTTTAACCGTAATTATTATTCTGCAAAGTGTTTCATCTGGAAGACCATATAAATTTTCAAAATGATCTTTAGGAATGACAAGTGTGTGGCCTGGATTATTTGGACCAATACTTAAAAACGCCATTGTGTAATCATCCTCGTAAATTTTACTTCTAGGGATTTCTCCGCTAACAATTTTGCAAAATATGCAATTTTCTTCTTTGTTTATCATCCCTTTATTTTACACAATATTCTATTTCTGTCATTCCCGCGAAGGCGGGAATCCATGAATTCAGATTCTGCAGACTGGATTCACAAGTATTTCTCTGCAAAAGTATTTTTTTACTAAAAAATCTTTTCCACATGCCTCAGACCGTCGTCTTCCGACCTTGCGCTCAGATACCCATCTGAGCTCACTGAGAAATCTTCTGAACACACCTCGGCTCGTCAGCCTCCGGTCTTGCGAAAACATACCCATGCTTTCTCACCTGCCTTCGCGGGAATGACAGACTGAGGAGAGAGTACCCCCTACTACATAGACATGATAGAATAGCTCACATGAATCAAATCTCAGAACTTCAGAAACTATTGCTTGCAAATCGCGGTATTAAAGAAGATGAAATTGAAATTTTTTTGAACCCTTCGTATGAAACAGGGGTTTATGATCCGTATTTGATGAAAGATATGGAAAAAGCTGTGGATAGAATTCTGAAAGCAATTGAAGAAAAGGAAAAAATTGGCATATTTTCTGATTATGATGCCGATGGTGTGCCAGGGGCTGTGATGATGAAAGATTTTTTTGATAGAATTGAATACGAGAATGTTTTTTACTATATTCCCGACAGGCATTTAGAGGGGTTTGGGCTCAAAGATGATTCGATAACAGAGTGTTCAGACAATGGAGTTAAACTTTTAATAACTATTGATTGTGGAATCACTGATGTAGGGGAAGTAAAACATGCAAAAAGTTTGGGAATGGAAGTAATAATCACTGATCACCATCTCCCGTCTGTCATTCCGGTGAAGACCGGAATCCACAAGTATTTTTCTGCTGAAAAATCTTCTGGCCACGACTCAGCTCGTCAGCTTCCGTCCTTGCAGTCGGGCCCCACCCCGACTTCACAGTCTGAAAATTCAGGACTTGGATCCCCGCTGAGTACAGCGAGGATGACAAAAAAGAAGAGTAAGTCAGACAGGGGTTCTGATATCCAAAATCTCCCAGACGCCTTCGCCATTCTCGACCCAAAACAAGAAGGTGACGAGTATCCAGACAAAATGCTTTGCGGTACTGGTGTTGCTTTTAAATTAATACAGGGGATTTTAGCAAAAAACAGATTTGGAATAGGCGAAAGCCAAGAAAAATGGTTTCTCGATATGGTGGGTATTGCAACTCTTTCAGACATGGTTCCACTTTTAAATGAAAACAGGACGCTTGCTAGTTATGGACTCAAAGTTTTACGGAAAAGTAAAAGGCCGGGCCTTATTGCTCTTTTGAAAAGAGCCGGTGTTGATCAGGGATTAATTTCTGAAGAAGATATTGGTTTTATGATTGCTCCTCGAATAAATGCAGCTGGAAGAATGGGGCATGCGATGGACGCCTTTAAAATGTTAAGTACAACAGATGAAAAAGAGGCAGAAAAATCTGCTGATTATATAAATGATTTAAATAATGAAAGAAAGGGGATTGTGGCAAGAATGGTAAAAGAAATGAAAGCAATGCTTTCTACGCGTATTGAACATGAAAAAGAAAAAGGAGTGATTGTGCTCGGACATCCAGATTGGAAACCTTCTTTGCTTGGACTTGCTGCAAATTCGATAGTGGAAGAACATGGAATGCCTGTATTTTTGTGGGGAAGAGAAAGTGGAACTGTTATCAAGGGTTCGTGTCGTTCAAATGGTGTGGTGAATATGGTGGAAATAATGAGGGGGGCTTGCGAGGGTACATTTATTGATTTTGGTGGGCATGCAATGTCGGGAGGATTTTCAGTGGAGGAGGATAAAATACATTTTCTTTCAGATTCTTTAGCAAAAGCATACAAAGAAGTGCTTGTTACAAGTGATGGAGAATTAAAACAAAATTATAATATTGATACTGTACTTGGTTTAAACGAAGTGAATGAGAAAACATATAAAGATATTCAGATGCTTTCACCGTACGGCGAAGCAAACCCAAAGCCAGTTTTTCTTTTTAAGAGTGTAATTGTGAAAAGTTGCGCTCAATTTGGAAAAGAAAAAAATCATTTAAAAATTACTGTAGCAAAAGATGGCGGACGTACTATTGAGGCAATTTCATTTTTCGCCGATGAAAATAGTTTTATGAAAGAAATAAAAGAAGGAAGTACAATTAATCTTGTGGCGAACATAGAAAAATCATTTTTCCGTGGAAGAGGGGAGCTGAGGCTTCGAATTGTTGATGTTGTTTAGTGTCTCTTTTGTCATTCCGGCGGAGGCCGGAATCCAGTCGGTAAAAATCCGAAATCCGAAGCACCCTGGCCGGGCAGACGAAATCCCTGGCCGGGCAGGCCGAAACAAATTCAAAATATTAAACTTAAAAATTCAAAACAGAATTCCATGGATTTGTTTAATATTTCGGGTTTAATTCTTTTGGATTTGTTTCGAATTTCGTATTTCGTGCTTCGAATTTATGTAAAATAACCCAGTGTAGTACACGTGTTAGGTAAGTGTTATAATCTACCAATGCACAATAAATCTATTATCTATACAGATGGTTCTTCTCGAGGAAACCCAGGGCCAGGGGGCTGGGGCTCTATTATTTCCTTTGATGGAGTGGTGGTGGAGCTTGGTGGGAGTGAAAAGATGACCACAAACAACAGAATGGAAATGTTGGCGGTGATTTCTGCACTCGAATATATGAAAGGGAAAAATAAAGAAAATATTGTTCACACGGATTCCTCATATGTTCTAAATGGGGCAACTCGATGGGTGCAAGTGTGGAAGAAAAATAATTGGAAAACTCAAGCAAAACAAGATGTTTTAAATAAAGATTTGTGGATGAAGCTCGATGAACTTTTACAAAAAGTGAAAGTGAGTTGGGTTCTTGTGCCGGGGCACTCAGGCGTACCTGCAAATGAAAGATGTGATGAAATCGCGACAAGCTTTGCTGATGGGGAAGTAACACCACTATATTCAGGAGGAGAAAAGGATTATCCTGTGGATTTATCTTTATCACCAGATGCATTTGTGGAGAAGAAAACAGCGAAAAAAACTGGAACAGGCAAAGCATATTCTTATGTAAGTATGGTAGATGGAAAAATAATGGTCCATAAAACTTGGGCCGAGTGTGAAGCGCGAGTAAAAGGAGTATCTGGGACAAAATTCAAAAAAGTTTTTAGTAAGGAGGAGGAAGGGGAACTCTTTATTTTGTGGAGAAAATAAAGTAGTTATCAAGTTTGTAAAGTTGAAAGTTTATAAAGTACAGAATACAGAAATGATACACTTTTCACTGTCGCGAAAAGTGTATCATTCTGTTGTATTTAGATAAAATAAAAACCTCGCCGATTGGTAAGGTTTTGTTATCCACGACGGGGACGTTGCGGATTTTTGAAATGCTTGAGAGGCGCGGTGTTGTGGATAGGTTTTGCGAAATTATTCCTTCTCTGGTCTTTGGCATTTGAAACCAATGGTGGGTACCAACCTGAACCAACAGGCTCCAAATAGATTTCCATAGTCTGCACCGAGCGTTGGGTTTCCAATTTTCGTGCTTCTTGTAAAAGATCCATAGCCTTTTCAACTTTCGGACCATTGATCTGAGTTGAAATGTTTCCCGAGGCTGTGCTTGCACCAGTATGTCTCATTGCATCACAAACGGCCAATGCTACGCCGTAAAGCAGGGCATTATTTGGTGTTTTCATAATTTGGTGAACTTTTGCTCATAGTATGGTAACACGTATATTACTTGTGTCAATACCAGCTAGGGCTAGGACCAATACTTTGATTCAATACATCGAATCAAAGAATTTACATTTAGAACCCAACAAATTTTTGTTTCACAAAACTTAGACGGCCAAGCACCCAAACATTTTGAACGTTTAGAACGTTCACGTATTTACAACTTCAATATTTGCTTTAAACTTATATTAGCTTGATTTACTTTTACACCATCAGTTTTATTTTTGGAATTTTTTCAAGATTTCTATCTGGAAATTATTTGGTTTTTTTGCTCTTTGTATTTTGCTTAATTTGTGCGTTTTTAGCATTCTATATTTTAACAAAAGAAAAAGTTTATAGGATTGCAATTTTTCTTTCTTTATTTTTTGTTGTAGGTTTTGTCCGTGCAGATTTTTCAACACTTCAAAAATCACAGTTCGAAAATTTAGAGCAGAGATATTTAAATCTTTCTGGAATTGTTGTTGTACCACCGAAACTAACAGATAAGGGCTCTAGAATGACTGTGGAGGTATCTGAAATGGGGAATAGTAAACTTATACGATCTGAGAAAATACTCGTTGCCTATGAAGGTTACGAAAGCTTTGAGTATGGTGACAGGCTCAAAATTGGCGGAGCTTTGGAAAAACCTAAATCCTTTGATAATGATGTAGGCAAAGAGTTTAATTATCCAATGTATTTAGCAAAGGATGGGATTTTTTTTGTGATGCAAAAGGCGAAGGTTACAAAAGTGGGTGAGGGGGGTGGAAATTTTTTTATGGATTTCCTATTTAAAGTTAAAGATTCTTTTATTTCTAAAATGCAAACTGTGCTTAGTGGGCCGGACACAGCTTTAATGTCTGGAATTCTTCTTGGGGCTCAGGACACAATTGCAAAAAATACGAAAGACGATTTTCAAAAGTCTGGATTGACACATATTTTAGTTCTTTCTGGATACAATATTACCATCGTGGGTGTGGCTGTATCTTGGGTATTTCTATTTTGGTTCTCAAAATTTATTTCCTTGGGGTTTGGTGCTTTTGCGATTATTCTTTTTGCTTTACTTTCTGGTGGGGGAGCTTCCACAGTGCGAGCGACTGTGATGGCTTTGATTGCAATGCTCGGGAAAATTTTAGGAAGAGAAAATGATGCAATTCGAGCACTTTTTATAGTGGGCTTCTTAATGGTTTTGATAAATCCACTTACGATTATGTATGATCCCTCCTTTCATCTTTCATTTCTTGCAACTTTGGGAATGATTTTGTTTTCTAAAAAGGTTGAACTAAAAACAATGTTTATTAAAAACGCAAAACTTCGAGAAATCTTTGCAACCACAATCGCCACCCAACTCCTCGTCGCTCCATATTTTCTTTGGAGCATGGGCAAAGTTTCCATTATCTCTCTAATATCAAACATTTTCGTTTTACCAATTATTTCCTGGGCGATGCTTTCTGGTTTTATTACTGGAGTTCTTGGTTACTTCTCATATTACCTTGCTTACATTCCCGGTTTCATATCACACCTTTTTCTTCTATATATCACCACTCTCGCTCACTTTTTCGCCTCACTGCCATTTGCAGTAATTGGGTTATAAAGAATAAATAACATAATCTAGACTAAACATACATACACAAACAAGACGCTATAGCGTCAGTTGTGTGTATCTTCTATTCGTACCATAGGTAGTACATTATTAAGAGATAACAGATTATCTTTTGTAAATACACAAACAAGACGCTATAGCGTCAGTTGTGTGTATGTATATTTTGTTTGTGTTGTCGGCTAGGATTTTTGAAAATACATTTCTTTATTTAATATATACACAAACAAGACGCTATAGCGTCAGTTGTGTGTATGTGGGTTATTGTATTAAAAAATATTCACCCATACACATATTTAAATGCATAAAAAATATAGAAGAGTATAATATTTGTATGGTAAAAGTTGTTAAAAAAATCCAGAGGGGAGATATCACAAGAACTATTCTAGAAATTGCAAAAGCTACAGGATTGATAGCTACAGCACTAGTTGCTCCTAACGTATTGAGTGCTTTTGCAAAACTAGGCATCGTTGATTTACATGGGAGACAAAATGAAGTGATAAGACGGGCTAGGAATATTTTAATAAAGAATGGGTGCTTGAAGAAAAATAAGGAAGGTTTTTTATGTTTGACTGAGAAAGGACAAGAAAAGCTTGATTCCTATAGATTATCAGAGTACACGCTTTTGATTCCAAAAACTTGGGATAAAAAGTGGGGAGTTTTAATTTTTGATATTCCAGAGTATAGAAAATCTTTGAGAGATAAAATAAGAAAAGAATTAACCAAAATTCATTTTATACGTGTTCAAGATAGTGTTTGGATTTTTCCATATGACTGCGAAGAGCTTGTTGCACTTCTAAAGGCTGATTTTAAAGTAGGGGAGGATCTACAATATATGGTGGTTCATAAAATTGAAAATGATGACAGGCTTCGCAAGGCTTTTCATTTGGCTTAAAATAAATTTTAATTTGTTTTTATTATTACATTTATTATTTAATAATATTGAACAGAGAGACATACACAAACTTGACGCTATAGCGCCAAGTCTGTGTATGTGGCATTTTTTTATTATTATGATTATGTTTTAGATTGACGATTTTGTACAGTTGTCCTTACTTAAACACATACACAATGATGACGCTATAGCGCCAAGTCTGTGTATATAGTAGTTTTTATGATTTATTAACAGATTGATTAACCTATGTTTAGGAAAAAACATTTTGTATTGTCTCAATTTATATATACACAATGATGACGCTATAGCGTCATCATTGTGTATGTATTTTTTTGCAAGAGTATTGAAATGGGGAGTAGTGGGTTTTATGCGTAGGTTCTTTGATTTGACAATAGGTGGTGGGGGGGGGCTACCATTAGGGGTATTATAAATTAAATTAAAAATTACATGCTCGAAAGAATTTTTGGCTCTAATGAAAAGAAAAAAGTTAACACTTCAAAACCACCACATGTTCCAGTTGGTGTTAAGGTTCATACCCACGATGAGTCCATGGGTGAGATCGAATGGAATAAGAATGATTTCGTTAAGGTGCCATTTCTTGATGATGAAGACGTGGAGTGTAATATGGTCTTTGCTGGAACAGATGAAAAAAGTGGCAAATTACATCTAAATTCAAACATTCTTGATTTTTTAATTGAAAATCCAAAAGAAATACCAAAAGAGTGGAATGGTAAAAAAAATCCTTTTTTGGGAACTGTTTATATTGGTAAAGTGATTAGTCCTAGTACTGGTAAAAATGAAGATCAAACATACGTTAAGGTTCTTAATATGCGGTCAGAATCACCAGACTGGGAATTGTGGGAACACTCGTATTCTTCTTAGTTATTTATTAAAAAATATCAAGGTCAGACCTTGATATTTTTTTACATTTTCTACGGACTATTTACTACTTACCGCATCAGCAAATCTTTTTTCAGCTACGTCTTGATTTGTGGCTGTTAGGTAAGCTTCGACGTATTTCTTTTTGTCGGCGGGGGTGTAGTCGAGATAGTATGAGTGTTCCCACATATCTAGGCCGTAAATAAAGTCGAGCCCATTGAGCTGGCCGAGATGTTGTTCATCTACCCATGCGTTGATTAGTCTGTCAGCTTTTTTGTCGTAATAAAGAATAGCCCATCCAATTCCTCTTGTTAAACAAATTTTTTGAAATTCTTCATACCACACTTCTCCACTTCCAAAGTCTTTCTTCATCTGTGTTGAAAGTAAACTTTCTGAATTGCCCATGTTTGAACCGCCTTCAAGTTGCTCAAAATAGTATTCATGATTTCGCATTCCATTAAATTCAAAAGAAAAACGTCTGCGGAGTTCGTTTATTGCGTATCCGTTTTTATCCAAATCTGCAAAATATTCTGCAATTTTTGTTTGTATTAAATTTGTATGTTTAACATATCCAGCATAAAGTTTTAAATGCTCCTCTATTGTTTTTTTTGAAATTCCCTCTATTTCAGGGATATTAAATGTTTGTTCTGTGTACATGATAATTTAAAATT
>CAYZZT010000002.1:0-39659 GCA_964483025.1 uncultured Candidatus Saccharibacteria bacterium
AGCTAGTCCCTCGTGTATAAATTATTAATTATTATGAAAAGTATTAAACAAATTCTCATAGATGGTCCTGAAACTCCATATACAGGGAGCGAACTAACGAGATCTATCGTAGAGAAAGAAGTTGAGGCACGTTGGGGAAAAGCAGAGGTTAAGAATCTGGATCTGAAACACAATGTGAGAACTTTTAGTTCGTGGCTGGCTTGCGGATTCCGGGTTCGTCCAAAGGAGAAGGCTATAAAAAGTGTTACGTATATCGAGAGGAAAGGTCCTGAGGGTGAAATAGTTAAAAAGTATTCTCGTCCTGTGTTCCTGTTCACATATCGCCAGGTAGACAAAATTGGTCCAGAAAATATATGAAAGCAATCTTAACTGTTGGTTATCAAAATAGACAAGGTAAATTCAATGATCTTCCTATAAGGCCTAAAATTACTATCTCTAATGACACAATCAAAAGAGTAAGTGGTTTTAGCATAGGAGACAAAGTATCAGTCGAGTATTTACCAAATCAAATTATTATTCACAAACAAGACTCAAATATATGAAAACTGAAGATAGACAACCAATTCTTTCGCCTCTGCAAATTATGAATGAGCGAGCGTTAGATACACAAAATGTCAAACACCCAGTTCAGGAAGAAATTCAAAAGTGTATTGGAACGTATGGATTCACAGCTACGATTTCTCAAGATAATCAAACTCTGGAGAAATTTAAACATATACCAGGCATTATCAGCTTCATATGTGTACTAAAGCGGGGTTCTGAAGTAATCGGTGAAGGAAGAGGCATTGGAGCATTGAGTAAGATAAACAAGTATTTAGAGAGAACTGTTCGCTACACAGCTAACGCTTCCTTTCTAGATGCCGTTACTCGGTCTCTAAAAATGATTGATGTAGTGAATCCTGTCACAAATCAAAATGTAAATACTTTTGCAGAGAAAGTTAACAAATTTGAGCTATCCGAAAATGTTATACCAATCACTGAAAGCCAGAAGAAATATTTATCTGGTCTTATTCAATCTAAGATTAAGGATAAAGAAGAAGTGTATAGATGGAGAAACAGGATGGACAAATTAACAAAAGACGAAGCATCAAAAGCTATACAGTCTTTTGTTAAATAAGTTATTAATCAAACATAAATATATGATTACAAAAACTAGGACATGTGGATCCTTTGGTCCAAAGAGAAGTTATTTCTTTCCTATTGATAACAGAGATGAAGATAGGCCTATGACAAAGCAAATGAAACGTACCCTAACAGACCTTATTTACCAAACAATGAATGAAGCTGGGAGAGAAAGATTATTGTCTCAACTATCAGATATGACTCAAGCTGAGGCACAGGAAATGATTTTTGATATAAGGACCGCAAATTGGGGTAATTATTAACATCTAAATAAGTAACAATGATTACAAAAATAAAAAGAGGCTATAATGGTTTACACAGAGGTTGGCCTATCGAATATATCGGACACGAAGATTTGATTACACAGCAACAGCTACAGGCACTCACAGAACTCATATACCGAAATATACAAGATGAAGATGCTCAAGAAAAGTGGTTTAGCCAAATTAATGACATAAGTTCTCAAGAGGCAATCGAGCTAATTTTCGAACTTGAAACCGGTTGGAGGTAAGTAAAAAGCGAGTCTCTATATTCTGGAGACTCGCTTTTTTTATTTAAAATAACCAGATAGATCAAAGACACTATTTGTAATCTCACTTATTCTACCCATAAGTAAACTGACACTGGTTTCTGCAATTTCTTTTGATATTTTATCACCCAATTGATTCAGTTCTGCTAGTCTCGACTGTGATTTATGGACATCCTCTATATATGCTTGGAATAATTCATTTGGAGAATGTGATTTTTCTGTTCCTTTAAAACCAATAAATTTGAGTTTACTTGTCGATATAAAATTATTAATTTTAGCATTATACAAAATCTTTATTCTTCGTATTTCATCCGTATCATCATTAGCGAGAGATATTAGTAAATTTTTATCTAGAGGTAAATAATATGTATTATCAGTATTTGTACTTATTTTTTGACAATCCTTAATTTCTTCATATAGAGTGACTTTTATATTAATAAGATTTTCCCTATTTTGATCAAGAATTTGCTTTGTTGAATTACCTTCAATTGTTTTTGCTGACTCACAAAACACTTTAAAATTTTCAATCGTTGGATTCTTTAAAAAATTAGCAATTAACAGTCCTTTTGGATTATTTGGATTTACTGAATTAACTGAAGGACGACTTTCTGCTGATACCTTCTCTTTATAGGAATTGTCGATTTTCTTCTCATTTTCAACATAACCATTCTTTATATCTTCAATATTTTTTGTTGATACCGATGATGTAGAGTTTTCGATTTTAGGAATATCAATCTGTTGGGTTTTGTTAAAGAAATTGAAAATTGTCCAAGAAAGAGGATTCCACCAAGAAGCAAGTACTATCGAGGGTGTAATAAATATTAACAAAGAGAGAATAACGAGATTTTTTTTCATATAGTCTATTATACCAACATATTTATTAATCTTCCATATAATACGATAAATACTAACTGGGGCAGTTTAGATTGCCGATTTAATACTTTTTTATAGACAATTTTAATTTAATTTTTACCACTCGAACATATCCACGATATTTTCAATCGCACCTTTAACACGATCAATAATACCTTGTCTTTCTTTAATCATAGGTGCCTCAGGCAACATATCAACAATCTCCTGTCCGTTAGGTAATTTCTGAGTATACAGATATTCTCCAATCAAATGTTCGATCTTCTCTATATCAATATTTTCATCCTCAGCAATTTTCTTTAAACTATTAGAACGTTCACTTGACCAAAAGTCACTGAAGGCTTTTTCTACATCTCCGTGCTTTTCAATTTTAGGAAGATTTTCCTCAATAAATTTCTTAATCAAATCTCGCTTCTTACGTAACTGTACATCCCTATCAAACAATCGAAGGATCTCCTCAGTCTTCTTCTTACGCACAACATCTGAACTAATATTTTTAAGTCCTGCAATCAAATGCAGAATATAGTCAAAGTTAATAATATCCCTAACAGTTAACTCTATTTCAAAATCAATTTGGTCCAAAATAGATTCTACTCCACTATCATTATTCTTTCGGTCCTCATATACATCCAAGTATTTACTTTGATAATCGTAAAATTCTTGTTCTGTAATTCCAAGATCTTTAAAATTAAATTCTGCAAATGTTTCAAGTGATGATTTAATGCGAAGAAGGTCCCTAAAGGCGTTAACAAATTTTGCCTTCTCTTCCTCTCCTTGCAAGTCATCAACATCAAATGCGGTAGGCACTTTTTCTCGTAGCTCAGCCAACTTATCTTCAAACTCTTTCTTTTGAACCTCGTAAGGCTTCTTGAATACTATTTCCTTAGCATTCTCATCTCCAAACAAAGCCAACGCTTTATCGGTAGCTTCTTTTAGGTTTCTGAATGAAACAATGTTGCCGTGAGGTTTATCTGAATTTAATAATCGGTTCGTTCTTGAATATGCTTGAATAAGTCCGTGGTATCTCAAGTTCTTATCTACATACAAAGTATTAAGTCGAGGGCTATCAAATCCGGTTAGGAACATGTTCACAACTAATACAAGATCTACTTCCTTATCCTTTATTCTCTTCTGCAAATCTCTATAGTAATCATAGAATCTATCCGTTGAGAAGTTTGTTGAATATCTTTGGTTATAGTCCTTTATACAATCTTCCAAGAAATCTCTTGAGTGTTGATTGATAGCTTCCCCCTCTTCAGCAAACACATCGACATCAAGCATATCTGAGCTTTCATCCTCATTCGCTTTATACGTAAATATTGTAGCAATAGAAAAATCTTCATCCTTCTTTTCATTCAATAACTTATAATACTTCTTCAAAACATCAACAGATGATACAGCAAATACCGCATTGAATTTACCCTGCTTTGTCTTTCTCTTCCAATCAGCCAAAACATAGTCAGCGATTTTGTTTAATCTATCAGGACTTTCAAGAACCTCCTTAGTATCAATTCCCTCAACCATTGCATCGGCAAATATATCCTTATCAATTACATCTTGGTCCTTCTGTTTATATTTTCCTACATACTCAACTGCAAAGCCAAGAACATTATTATCATCAATAGCATGAGTAATAATATATTTATGTAAACACTCCTCAAATACATCTACAGTAGTCACACCCCTTACATTGTTCTCTGCAAATATTGGTGTGCCGGTAAATCCAAATAGTTGAGCATTATTAAAGAAACTTTTTATACGAGCGTGAGTTTGTCCAAATTGACTTCTGTGGCATTCATCAAAAATAATCACAACTTTTTCATTTTCCAAATAATCAAAATGTCTTAAATGCGCTTCTCTACCAATTGCAATATCAAGTTTTTGAATTGTAGTAACGATGAGTTTTCTATTCCTATCTCCAAGTTGTGCCACTAAACTGTGTGTATTATTTGTACCATCCACAGCCCCCTCAGAAAAAGAGTTAAATTCTTTAGTTGTTTGAATATCTAAATCTTTTCGGTCCACAACAAAGAGAACCTTCTTAACTTCTGGCATTCTAGAAAGTATCTGACTGGCTTTATATGAAGTAAGGGTTTTTCCTGAGCCTGTTGTGTGCCAAATATACCCGTTCTTATCAGACTCCCTTACACGATCCTCTATAGCCCTTACAGCGTAAAATTGATATGGACGAAGAGCCATTGGGATCTTTGTCGCTTCAGCTAACACAATATACTCAGCAATCATTTCTGATATAGTACATTTTTCCAGAAATACATTTGTGAATTCGTCTAGTTTGGTAATTTTATTATTATCTACATCGGTCCAGTAGAATGTCTGCTCAAATGTCTGCTTAGGATTATTTGAGAAGTATTTTGTATTTACTCCGTTTGAGATGACAAAGATTTGTATATATTCAAATAGTGTTCCTGTAAATGAATGTTTATGGTAGCGCTGTATTTGATTGAAAGCTTCCTTAAGTTCCATCCCTCGACGCTTAAGCTCAATTTGAACCAACGGCAAACCGTTTACAAGTAGAGTTACATCATATCTATTTTCATATCTTCCAACTTGTGTTATTTGTTGAGCAACCTGATACTCATTCTTACACCACTGATCCATGTTGAAGAATCGCACATAGAAAGTAGTTTCATCATCGCAAGTTAGTGCAAAACGATCTCTTAATGTCTTAGCCTTATGATAACGGTCCCCTTTCTCAATGTGATTCAATATACGAGTAAATTCCTCATCAGAGAATGTTGTCTGATTGAATTTCTCAAGTTGCTCCCGTAGGTTAACCATCATGGCTTTAGTGTCTTCGAGGATGATAGGTGAAAAACCTAGCTGTCTAAGCTGTTCAATTAATTCTTTTTCTAGTTGTTGTTCGGATTGGTGGGTCATATGATTATATTATAGCTTTTTTTGGTTTTTTGTAAGTGGAACAGAAAATCTCAAGTATTATTTCACCAGCACGGCTCAGCTGTACACTCACCCCTCCACCATCAACCTCAGTTTTATATTTACGATCTGGATTATCTCTTAATACTTTGTAATCATCTTGGTCCCTCACTTGCACGTCCAGTTGATCGTAGTATAACTCAAACAAACCAGAACTAATTAAATCTCCAACATTATTCAAATCAAAATAGTGACTTTCTCTATCTTTTATAAACCAATTAAAATCAGTTTTATTCATATCTTTTAGGGTCGATGATACTTTTAAAAACTCTTCGTATGTAATATTTCCATTTAAATAATATCTAAAGGCTATACTAATCAATTCGGAAATTTCATAATCTTCGCATGAATCAATGATATATAATAATTTTTCTCCTACTTTTATGCGGTATTTTTTTGAGTCGTCTATTGCATCTATCATCCTTTTTCTTTGCTCTGCTTTAATATCCCTTAGAGGGCCGAGAAAGGAAAGTATTTTTTTAAGAAATAATCTATCTTTAATATTTGCCCCAAATTTAAGAAAACTTGAAATTGTTCCCACAACAGGTAAAACTTTTAATAGTCCATCGTTTAACACAGCATCAATTCCAATTTCAGAGATGTTAATGGCGACACTTTGTAAGTTTGAATCTTTTAAGGTTGTTTCAAAGGAAGATTCTATTGTATCTTTTTGCATAATATTATTTGATAACATCTTGTATTATTTGTTTTATTTCCCCATCTATTTCAGAAGCTAGCATTTTTGTCCAATATATATCAATTAGTTTGGTTTTTGAAATATGTTTTGCAACAGGAACGATCGTTTTAACATCATCAAAATCTGTATAACTACACCCCGTCAATTCTTGCTTTATATAGTTCTCAATTTCTCTTTTTTTAGTACAGAAGGCCTTCTCAATACTATCGTGACCCGCTAATGAATCTACAAATACCTCATTTTCCGTTTTGGGCAAAGAATCTCCAGATCGATCAGAATCAATGAAGATAAAAGTTTTTAATCCTAGATTTTCTATTCTTTTTGTATCTACCCAATCTTTAACACCTGGACAACCCCCAACTGGTAGTATTTCTATTTTTGCATCTGCTAAATTTTTATCAATTTCTCCTGCATCCTTCATAACCTGAGCAGCATGTTCTAAAAACAAACAATCGGACTTCCCTTCTACTAGAATAATTTTTTCAGCAGATCCAAACTCCTGTTTACTCAATATACCCAAGGCTTTAGCTGAAAGTATGAGAGCTCTATTACCTGATTCAACCTCCTTTGTTCCATTTGAATCATTCTGAATAAACCGAATCCCGTTAGCATAGTTTACTTCTATACCTCTTAAAAGTTCTGGTGAGTGAGTTGTAATAACAACCTGTCTATTTGTATCTTTAGCCAACTCACTTAATGCAGTTATTACTAGTTTTTGATTATCTGGATGTTGAGATGTTTCCGGCTCCTCAATCACATATATTATCCCTTTTCCATTTTCAGCTCCTATTTTTTCAGCTTGAGCTCTAAAAAAATTTAACAAAACAAGCCTTCGAGTTCCACTGCCTCTCTTGTTTAAGGCAACACCTCTATCATCCTCAATTTTATATTCAAATTTCCAAGTGGGTTTTGTCTTAAGCACAGGATTTAATTCATGAGCTAATTTTGGGTCCATTTCATTAAGTTTTTGAAGAGCTGAATATGCAACCTCTTCAACCTTTTGTTGAATTTTATCTTTAATTGCATCTATTTCTGATTTATATAACTCTTGAGCCTCAGCAACAGCTAATTGCATTGGGTCTTTTGCCTCAGAATCTGAGTCTATCATTTCTCTATCAGCCCTAAACACAAAGAGCAAGGGAATAAAATCCTCAATCTTGGAATAAATTCTCTTTGCTTTCGCCTCAAAATCTTCAATTTTTAAATCAATGTTAGACAAACCTAAATCTTTTACGCTTTGCCAAATAGCTTTTCTCCAGAGATGATTCATTCTAGCATCACTAACTGATAAATTTTTGGACTCAGCTAATTCCTTAAGTTGAACCTGTGTGTAGGAATGAAGAACTGGTACAGCGCTTAGAGATGGATAATTCGCAACTATATAGACCTCAGGAGACGGAGGTATTGTTTTTTCAGTACATTTATATATTTTTTTTATTTCCAAATTGCCATCAGAATTTAATAAATATTCCTCTTGTAAATTCGTTTCAGCTGATGCATCGATCTCAATTGAAATGGGTAATTCTGAAAAAATACAACTTATTTCAATTGATTTATCACTTCCGGTTATACACAAATCCCCAAGATCTGGTTTCTTGTTACCAAAAAAAACATCCAACGCATCTGATATTGTAGATTTTCCAATGTCATTCTTTCCTATAAATGATGTAAATTGTTTATCGAAATCAATATTACAAGTTTCTTCGTATGATCTAAAATTCCTTATTTTTAATCCAATTAATTTCATATATATTAAACAAACAACCCTTGCATTAACCCCTTCTTCCACAACTCAGCTTGGGTAATCTGTTGTTGTTTCGATTCTATTACTTTATCAATAGAAGTCAAAAAATCTGCTATTTTTTGTTGTTCGTCAATTATAGGTATGTTTATTAATACAGATCTTAGTGTAGCTTTATTTATAGCTTTTAAACCACTACCACCAACAACAGATGCAATCTTGTTTATAAATTCCTCCGTTAACATCCATTGATAAGTAAATTCTTGATTCATAAATTCCTTAAATTTTATTACATAAGTATTTGGGGCTAAAGTCATATACCCATCATATTTTGGTACTCTATAAACTTTTCCTGTATTCCCAACATTTGCCAAAATTAATTCCCCTCCATACAAAGAAGTTTTTTTGAGAAAATCGTACCCCCTCTTATCTGTAAATCTTTGTGGTTCAAACTCCTTTTTTTCGAGATCTGTTGTCCTAACAAGGACCGCGTAATTTTTTGTAGAGTAATACTGAACATTATCTTTCAAGGAAGCAAAGCTCCCGTTCGCTGTATAATCCGACAGAAAATCTATTGTTTCTCCAAGCTTCTTCTCCTCCCACTTCGGAAACTCCTTTCCCTTATCATCTTTAAATCGCACCTCCTGAGAAAACAACTTCTGCATCATTCCTTTTTTATAAGATTCGAATGATTCTTTTTGCGATTGTAGGTTTTCAATCAAGTTGCTTGTTAACCCTAGAAAATCTGAGATCTTCTGTTGTTCTAAAATATTAGGAATTGAAATTTTTGCGGTCTTCACTGTTTCAGATTTAAGATTTTTTACCGCAGAACCAGCGGCCAAACTTAAAAAAGTTTTTCTAATTTTTTCGCTAGTTAAAACTTCATACAAAAAATCATTAGATAAATTATTTTTATCTCTATTTTTCAATGCCAACCAACCGTCATGAATACAACCATCAATTTTTAATATATATGGCCTACCGAAACTCATAGAGTTCGATAAGACAAAGTCACCAACATTAACAATTCTTGATTTTTTTGCACCTTCTTTTGTTATTTTCTCTTCTGTCTTTTCTATATATTTTGAACCCTCAACAGTATCCCCTATTTTTATCCAAGGAATACCTTCTTTTGATTTTGTTATAAAACTACTTATAGGCCTAGGTGAGGCACCACGATCAATTAATAAAATTTCCCCCAGTTTTTTCTCTTGCCAAACATCTGAAAAACCAGGGAAGCGCAACTTAGGTATATTTTTTGACTGTGTAAATATTGTAGACATAATTAAAAAGGCTTATTTATTCCCAACTCAGAACAAAACTCACCAATGTCGCTTTGCAGTTTAATCTCCTCCATATGTAATTCCTTCAGTTTTTCTGCAATCTCTTTAATATCTACAATGTCTTCCTCCTCAAAAGTATCGACATAACGAGGAATATTTAAGTTATAATCATTCTCCTTAATCTCTTTTATACTTGCTTTGTGTGAGTATTTCTCGATTTCATTTCGATTCTTGTATGTATCAAATATTTTATAAAGATTATCATCTGTCAGATAGTTTTGATTTCCTCTCTTCTCAAATCCTCTAGAACCGTCGATAAACAAAATATCTTCATCCTCTCGACGACATTTTTTAAACACCAGAACCGTAGCAGGAATAGAAGTTCCGTAAAAGAGATTTGAAGGTAGTCCAATAACAGCATCAAGATAGTTTTGTTTCTCAATTATATATTTTCTAATCACCCCTTCGGCTCCAGATCTGAACAAAGCACCGTGAGGCAATACAATGGCCATGGTTCCATTATCAGCAAGATGGTGCAGCATGTGTGTTACAAAGGCATAATCCGCCGCACCCTTAGGCGCAAGTCTCCCGTATTGAGAAAATCTATCATCATGGGCCAATGCAGGATCAGTGTCTCCTTTCCATTGAGCAGAAAATGGAGGGTTGGCAACAATCGCTTCTGCCTTAAGATCTGGATGCATATCTTCCTTAAGTGTATCTCCTTGATAAATTTTAAACTTGTCGAAATGAACTCCGTGCAAGATCATGTTCATTCTAGCGAGGTTATACGTTGTTGGGTTTAACTCTTGCCCATAATAATTTACAACATCGGTAAATTCACCAAGACGAAGCAGGAGTGAGCCAGAACCACAAGTTGCGTCATAAGCAGATTTAATTCTTTTTTTATCTGCTGAAACAATTTGAGCAAGTAATCTTGATACCTGGGCTGGAGTATAATACTCGCCTCCCTTTTTACCCGCACCTGCAGCAAACTCTCCGATAAGATATTCATAAGCATCTCCAAGTAAATCACTCTTTGAATCTTCAAGCTTAAAATCAATACCATTAAGTAGTCCCAGTACTTCGACAACAACTTCGTTCTTCTCATTTTCTCTCGAACCAAGCTTTGTAGACGTAAGATCCATATCATCAAATAGGCCCTTGAAATCATCTTCACTAGCAGTGCCAGCAGATGTCTTTTCTATATCATTAAGAATATTCTTTAGATCCTCCAATATAAACGCTTTTTGATCTTTTATTTCCCCTTTACCTTTTTTAACCAGATATGAAAATAGTTCCGTGGGTCTTAAGAAAAATCCTAGCTCATCAACACAAGCTTTTTTAATGTGGTCCAAATACTCTTTACCATCTTTTGTGTTTTCCTTTATTTCAGCAAAAGTAATACCGTCACTCTTAAGAAGTTTCTCATTAACAAACATTTCAAGTTTTTCAGATAGATATTTATAGAAAATAAAGCCAAGAATATAGTTCTTATACTCATCAGCATTCATTTTCCCCCTCAACACATTAGCAACACCCCAAAGCTGTCGCTCTAATATTTTCTTTTGTTCATCTGTCATATTATATATATCATTTAATTTAAGCCCCATTATCTCATATATTTAGTGCTTTTTCCACAAGTGTAAAATACGTCTTTATTAACGTAATTTGCACAGATAAATTTATCCTCGCCTTAGAATGCAATCACTTCTTCCTCCACCCTGTAACTTTCAATATCAAAAACAATAATACTATTCCACCTAACGTGTACTTCCATCCCCTAACCAAAAAAGCTAATAAATCCATACAAATGTTAAAAACTGAGTCCATTTGTTTATTACCACCATCTTCAACACCTGACTTATAAACAGGTCCAGTTGAAGTACCTAAAACATTACCCTTACTTACTTTCCCTGTACTAGTAGATACAGCAATATCACCACCAGAACTTGCTTTACCATTCGTGTCTATTGTATTCGTGTTAGAAGCTATCGGCTTCTTAAAGCTTTCTATCTTATTCGCCAAAGAAGAAGCAATTTGATCCGCTTTATCAACAATAGTAGTAGCTGTGTTTAAAGCGACAGCCTGTACAGCCTCCGGTGTAACATTCCTTGTAATGCTTATGCTTGATTTATCACTATCATATGAAACAAGCGTTTTATCAGAAGGTAGATTTGTAGAAGTGACTTTAACTTTAATATCGTGACTTCCAGGATCCGCAACCTAATTAGTGGATATATCCCTCAAGCTATCAGCCTTAGAAAGAAATGAAATATTTGAAATCTCTTTATCGTCAACATAAAAAGTTGAGGTTCCAACAAAATCAACACCAGAATTATTCTGTATTCCCGCATATATCTTTATACTATCACCGTCATTTACAGAAAGTGTTGAATACCAAACTGTTGGTAAAATTCTTGCATTAATCTTAATTGGAGTAGAGGATGCATTCTGTGCAAAAACACCTGAAGGCATAACAAAAAAACCGAATGCTAAAACAAAAAACAATATTGCAGAATTTTTTCTCATTTTATTTTATCTGATCAATCTGCTCACCGTGGAAACTTGCAAAAGAAGTAGTCACAGCTGTCTTACTCTTTGCAACATAATTATTTACAGTATATACACCAAATATGAAAACGAGTACAACTAGTCCATTTGTAATTAAAACTGGATGCTTTTTATCTGCTCGGATAACTAACTTAAGAAATAGTGCTAGTCCGACAAGTGCCACAAGAATAACAAAGACAATATTAACTATATGCCTTGGTGAAGTAGCAAACTTCTGGAAAATGTTTGTTTTTGAATAAGTCTGCACAGGTGCATCAATCTTTGCTACAGATGAAACAATGGGCGTTACTGTTGCTGTAGATGTTGAAAAAGTCTTCACTATAGCCTTTGTTGAAGCTCCCATAACCTTTGTTGTTGAAGCTTCTGGTGCTGGTATTACTTTAGTTATTACAGGAGTCTCCTCAACAACATTCTTGCCAGCAGGCTTTCCAAAGACTTGAGCGACAAAAATAGTAGACTTACCCTCATACGTTCCATTAGCAATTCCCGTGCCCATTTCTGTATATGTATTCTTTACGATGTTTGCTCTGTGAGCAGGTGAATTCATCCATGCAACAGAAACATCCTGAGAATCAGTAAAATCCACAGCAAGGTTTTCTCCGGCATATTCATAATTATATCCAGCAAGATTAAACCAGTACCAAGGTTGTTTACCTTCTGGGCTTACGTGAGCAAAGTATCCTTTTTCTGCCATATCCTTCGCTTTCATTTCGGCAACTTTATTCAAAACAGGACTTACAGTTAAAACAGCAAGATGCTGTGATTGTCTATTCTGGTTTGTAAGATCATCTAAAACAGCTGGAAGAACAGAAGCAAGGTAACTATTATTAGAAAGATTTAAAGCTGGGAGGAAAGGTAGTCCTAACACCCCAAGCTCCATAAGAAAAACAATTACAATAAGCGTGCGTATATTTTTGATACGCAAAAAGTGAGGCTGGTGGTCGTTGCCTTCGTGAGGTATAAAATGTTTTTTGAGCCACTTAAACATAATTTTATATTTAACTTATTGTAACAAATATTCCGCCTAAGAGTAAGCTTAGACGGAATATTTTAGAAACTAGATTGTGAGATTATTTAAGAGTTCCGTCTGCAATCATTGCTTGCATTGTCTTTATGATTTCTGCAAGTGTTGCCTGAAGTCCTTTGATGATAGTAGCTTTTTCAGAAGCTGAAAGGTTATTCCAGTTTGTTGTCTCCGCACCCAAGACCTTACCAGCTGGAGCTGTAAATGTTACAGCTTGTCTTCGTGATCCTCCTGAAGATGATCCTCCTCCATAACCAACAAGCGCTGAAGCTGACTGTACGCCAACGAAAGCAAACATAAACGCAACCAAACTAATGCTTAATATTTTTTTCATTTATTGTAATTATTAACTTTATAAAACTTAAATCAAGTGTACCACAAGAGACTATTCTTGTCAATGCGTATATTATATCAAAACGTACTATATAGGTCAATAGTCCATCTGTTAATAACCTTTTGTGTATATTTAGAGCCAAGAAACGGGTATTCTAGATCATCCTCACTCTCCACATCATTAGTATAAATGATGTATTTTATCCCCTTTTGCCTCAAAAACTCAATGGTGGAATCGGGGTTTGCATCATTATCAATTACAAGCTTTTCAATCTCTGCATACTCTTCCCCATTCCCTCCTTGGCTTTCAATACTCCCAAGTTCCATATTTTTCCCGTGCACAATATCACAATCAAAATAACTTCTAGAAACATTCGCAGTTAAAATATCATCATTCCATTTCAAAGAATAATATTGATGCCAAGGGAGAAATAGAGCTTTACAATTTTGATCCTGTTTCAAAATATTATTTACCTCTGCCCACTCTTTTGGATATTGTACAGTCTGTAATTGCCCCGCAAATCCAAATAACATCATTGGAGTGATAAATAACGGAATTGAAATTAGAATATAAAAAACAATTCTTCTATATTCGAGCTTTTTTATGTGACCCAAAATTGTTTGAGTACCGAGCCCTGCAAATAATGCATATCCAAGAGCAAGCACGCCAGACCACTTTTCTGAATCACGAAAGCCTTTCCAAAAAGAAATATTTTCAAACATCCACATGTTTAAATTCTTAAAAATACTGTCAGCAACCCCACAAGAAAAAACAAGAGAAAGAAACATTACAAAAACTGCTACACCTGTACCGAACCTTAATCTTTTATCTTTAAATCCTAAATATATTCCGGAAATTACAAGAGTAAAAAGAAGTGTAAAGAAAATCCCGAATGACAAACCAAATTCTTTTGGCAACAAAAATCTTTCGACCCAAGGCTCATGTTCACCCCAGAAGCCGTGTAGTGTTAGTACATTTCCAACAGTACCCAAGCTTATGTCTGAAGCTGTTTTGAATACCTCCCAATGTTCAGAGCTAAAAGTGGTTATAGGAGTATTTTTGCTCAACATAGCTGGAACAATCCAGTAGCTACTTATTACGAGCACACCGAGTGCCAATAAGAGGCTTTTCTTTAAAAAATCAAAACTAAATTTCTGTTTTATAAAATTAACAATCAAAAAAATTGCTATTAAAATAAGTGAAATCATTAAATAATGAGTGGATATAGCGCCCATTAAGATTATGACCCAAAGAAACTTCAGACCATTTTTGTAAGTCCATTCTCTACAAAATTCTATAAGGTATGTTGTCAGTGGAACCAAAAGTGCATAGCCGAAAATTACTGCCCACTGCCCTGCTAAAAATCTTTCATATACAAAAGGATTAATAGCGAAAAATAACGATGAAACATATTCAGCTCCATGGGTATTTTCTATTTTAAATATCTTCTTAAAGAAATGTAACGGAAGGTAAAAAAGTAAAAAGAATATTGTAATTAGAAGGATTTTTTGAGCAATCCAGCCGTTAAAAACAAAAGTTAAGAATGAAAGCACATATTTAGTCGGCAAGGTATTAATAAGAGCCCCTTCTGCTGGTACCAGGTTTATATGCGGACCAAATATCATATCTAAAGTTAGAACATAACCACTAGCAAGAAGTTGCCATAATACAATTACAGCTCCGAGTAAAGCAAAAATTATGTATAGGTTATTTTTCTTCATCTTTATATAATTCTGGATGACGCTTAAATTCAATAATTTGAAGCACTACAGTCATAACAAGAAAAAAGTAGGCGTATACTGCCATTTGCTCAGCAAGAGCATCTTGCTTGAATTGCAAAAGAAAAGGACATGTAGCAAGAGAGATCAAAGCAAGCACACCAATTACCCTATTATCCAATTCATATAGAGCAAAAGCCAAAAACAAGAACCAAAGCAGTCCGGCACTTATACCCAAATATATACCAATTGAAATTGAAGCTACAATCAAAAAAACTCCACTTTTCTTTTTTGTGAGAATATCTTTTTTTATCAACTTAAAGAGATTAAGCCAGAATTGTTTTTTAATTTTTTTTTTCATTTTTGTTTTTTCTTCGTCTTTTAATTGATTTTACACCTTCATAGCCTAAATACCCAACACACCCAGCGAGCGTTGTACCAGAAATAAGTAAACCGAGATAAAACCATCTTTGTGGAAAGAATTCGATAGTCATCTCAATATCATATGAACCATCTAGATTTTTGATACAAAGATTATTATTTTTGCAATAGTGATCTGTATCCACATACCAAGCATTGAGGAAGTCATTGAGCTTATAATGATATTCATCGGGAATTCTGTCTGGCTTCACAAAAGGAATCCAAGAATCAAAAAATCCATTTATCTTACTGTTGTTGAACTGCAATTGCCATTTATCGTGGTAACTCTCGCTCATCGCAATATAGAAAGGAGTTGTGGCACCTTTTATATGAACAAGTTTTTTTGTGGGGTTAATTAAATCAAACGTTATAGATTTTGGCTCAAAGAGTTTAATTTCAGGTTCACTCACTAAATAATATGCATCACTTAAATCTGGGACTTCAATTAATTTAAAATTATCATATCTATTTATTATATTTGTTTTTCCATCTGTTGAGTCAGCATAAACATATATCGCTATTTTAGTAGCATCTTTTGGAACTTTAATAGTTTTTGTGAAAGTGTGCCATTCACTGTTCTTAATATCCAAATCCTCCGAAATCGAGGTTTTATTTTTATCATTGAAACCTAGATAATATGATGAATGTTCTGCATTTGGACTTTGATAGTCAAAACTGAATTGATATGAGCCACCACCTCTAATGGTTAGTATCTTTGAAGTACAAGCGATATGCCTTTCTGCTTCAAGTTTAAGAGATTGTTCTCCGTCAGATTTAATATTTTTATCAAGACTACTTTTAATAATTGGATTTTTATCAAAATTATGACAATCAGATACAACGTTGTTCCATAAACCATTTTCAAAAGAGGGATTATTTATAAGATTATCTAAATTCATCTCCTGTGTTTTATACTCTATATAATTATTATTTTTATAATCCAAAGTAACCATATCCGAGGTTAAAACATCGCCATTCAAATATAAATTACTTAAATGCGTTTTCTCATTAGCATAAAGTTTAGTTCCCTCACTTATACTACCAATAGATTCCTTAAATAAAATATTATTTTCAAATAATAGTTTAACTTTTGCAGATTCTTGTAAAAGTTTGTCTGATGTAAAGTTCGCTGGGTAAGTTAACACATTTTTAATAAAGTTTACTTTATTCTCTATATTTTTAGTTGAACTAATCTCATACAAATTATTAATCGCATATATTTGAGGATTTAAATTCTTATTATTAAGTAATAATAATTTATTATTAATAACTAATCTTGGCTCAAAGTTATCCAAATTTAGATCACCACAAGTAACTATAAAATCAAAGTTATTTCCAACGACTTCATTAAAATTTGATTTACTGACTGTCTTTACCTGAACATTATTCGATAATAAAACTTGATTTAACTCAGGAGTAAAATACTTATTACATACAACATCTTCAATTATCAGAAGGTTCTTATTATCAAAATCAACACCATTAAATAGGCCGGATGAAATCTTTGGAATTAATAACTTATTATATAGTTCATTAATTATATATATGTTTGATCCAAAAATAAAAACAAAAACAGGAACGTAAATCAGAAATTTATAACCACTTCTGGTGTATTGTTTTAATTGAATCGCAAGAAATGTAAATAAGAAGAAAGGAATATAAAGTTGCCACTTTAAAGGAGATCTGAAAGCCCATCCACCCGGCAATGAATTAATAAATGAAAAAAAAGTGTCTGTACCAAACATTACTCCAGTCGAAAATAATTCAGTAATTAGAAATAATACTAAGAATAATAAAGAAAGTTTATTTTCTCTCTTTGTTAAATATTTTCTTTTTATAAATAATAAACAGAGACCTAAAATATATATACACCATACTGAAATTATATATATCATTTTAAATGAATCGTCATAGAATTCAAAATCTTTAAATACAGGCTTTGCCATAGATAAAGCCCCTAGCATACCTCCAGTATTTGCAAGATTCAAAATACTTCCAGATTTCTGTGGATCATTAATTAGACCGTTTAAGATAGACCCTTTATCTAAAGTCCCCAAACAGAACACCGCAACAAATATTGAAAAATTTAATAATACAGATAAAACTATGGCAATGAAAATATTCTTTGAAAATTTAATCCTTTTTTTAGTTAGTTTATATGCTAAATAAATTAATGCGATTAATAAGTTAACAACAAGTGTGAATGGGTGAATTAAGGAAATATTTAAAAACAAAGCTGAAAAAAGTATATATCTACTTTTTTCAGTATCAAAAAACCTTTTAATACAAACAAGTATTAAAGGGAGCATCGCAACAGCAATACTTAAACCAATCTTAGCCATATTTCCGATAAAAATAGGATTCAGAATAAAGAGAAATGAAGCTAAGATGTTTAGAAAATTACTTTTAATGCCAATAAAATACTTAAGAAAATAATAGAAACTAAAAAAACATATAAATACAGCTAAAAAAATATAAAAATATGAAACTACTAATGAATTAGATAAATAAAATACTACTGAATTAATCATTCTTGGAAATACCCTCAATACTCCATCTAAATTTACTGAACCAGACTGAAAAGACCATAGATAAAATGTTTTATATAAATACACAACAAGTGATGATGGAAAACTATAGTCACCAGTAAATAAGAATAGGCTATTCATAAAATTTATCAATAAAATTTTGCATTTTTAAGTAATCAACATCATGTATATCCAAAAAATTACTCACTCCAATTAATTTAAACAATTCTGTATTCTTGTTATCGTAACTTATTGGCAAAAAAGGAGTATTGGTAAGATGTGCAACCATTTGTCCATGTAGCTGTGGAGAAATAACTATTGAAGTCTTATTATACTTACGGAAAAGAAAAAGTAATGCCATTGGGTTAAAATCAAAGTCCATTAACACAATATTACCAAACTCACCTGCAAGTTGTTCAAACATTAACCAATCCCTCATATCTATAGTTTTAGTCTCTAGCAATAATAAGATTATATGCTTATCCGTGTTTTTCTCTATAAGTGTTCTAATTCCCTCACGGAAATTATCGTCCTCGTTTTTTGAAAACCTCCTGAGAGTGATGAATATATTTTTTTTAGTTGGATCAACAATTCTTTCAAGTGCATTTACACCACTTTCATACAAAGTATCATCTACTTGAGCAAAATTAAATACTATATCTTTATCCAGGGATACTTTTTTAGAAAATTTAGAAAAATTCAAATATGTCTCCATGTCTCTAGCGATTATTATATTACTAGAAATTGCAACTAAAAAAGCCGCAAATTTACCAAGTTTTGTTGTCGAATTGTAGTAACCAACCCCTAACAAATATATTTTTTTTCTAAGAACATGTCTTTGAAGGAAAATTATTATACTTAGAATCAATACATTTTTATTAAAATCTAACCCCCAAATACCACCTCCTCCAATTATCAAATTTTTTGTTTTTAACAGATTATATAAAAACTTTATATTATTTGTAATTATTTTATATCCATCAAATCTATTATGATAATTGTCATACTTTACATAATTTAGATAATAGACACCGATATCCTTAATATTATTTTTTTTAAAAACATTCAATAAAGTTTCAAGCAATAATTCATCTCCAAAATTACCACCACCGTAATAACCTATCAATATTGAGTTATCCAATTTTGTATTTTTTATGAAATCTTGTATTGTCATATTAGTTCGTTATCTCGTTAACAGTCTTAACATCTATTAAACCCTCATCTCTTTTTAGAGCAATGTATTTCATGATTATTTCAAAATCCTCCATTGGATAAACCAAAGCATTTTTATTTGTTCCAATTTTGTGAAAATTCAAATGTATATATTTTTTAGACGTTATTGCCTCATCAATATATTTCTCTATTTCATCTGGTTTTTTATTAGCTACTCCCAGTCGAGATATATGATACTTATCGACAGGAATACTATTTAATCCAACAACACCATCTGTTGATGAGTTGATGTAGGGTTTAATTAGACCCAATATTCGATCGTCTATTTTGTTTTCTGGTGGAACAAATTCACTGGCACCCCTCACCCACCCGTTTGAGATTAGTTGATCCCTCGCATTCTTAACCAACGCTACAATCTCTCTATCGCTTCGGCTTTCTAAATTCCAATGAAGACTTGTGTGATTTCCTATCATCCAACCATTATCATACATTTCCTGCAATTGTTCGCGAGATATCATCCCCTTATTTCCTATAAAATTAGTAATACAATAGTTGTTTCCTCTTATGTTTAAACCCTTCATTACAGGAAAAGCTTTTAAATAAATACTTTCATCATTGTCGTCAAATGCAATACTGATTACTGCTTTTTCTAAAACTACATCATTTTTTTGCTTTGGTTTAGTATTTAAAACAACATATATACAGAGAAAAATAACAGCAAGCATAAAAACATATAATATAATTTTATTTTTTCTAGGCATATTTATATTTTATCAAAAAATGAAGTGTAACTATTTCTAAAATTTATCTCACTACTCCATCTCCACCCCTCTTTTTGTAAAGCATTATAGGATAAAGAATCTTTAAGAAGAACAACTAGTTTTTCAGCCATATTCTCCGAAGTATTCTCTTCACAGACCAACCCTGTCTGGTTGTTTCTCACAGCATCTCTTAGACCATCCACATTATACACCACAGCTGGTGTCCCTTGACTATTTGCTTCTGTCACAACCAAACCCCACCCCTCCTTAACAGATGTCACTGTCAATATATGGCATTTTTGAAGTAACTCAATTTTTTCTTCATTAGAAACCGGACCTGTATATCTAATCGATGAAACATAAGGAGATTTTTTAATATCACCAATAAGACTTTCTCCATATTCTCCTTCTATATTCCCAGCAATAATAAGTTTTGCTTCAGGAACTTCTTTCTTTAGAATTTCAAATGCTTTTAAAATGTGATCCGTGCGTTTCATTGGGCGTACTGCTCCCAAACTTAATATTGTTGGTTTTTCAAACTTCTCTATTGTTTCAAGGTTTGCTACAGGTTCTAATTCGATTCCCTCAGATATTATTGAGATATTTTCCTCTTTAAAACCATACTTCATTAAGTCTTTTTTTGTACTTTCTGAAACAGTAACGACCTTTCTATCCCTCAATGACCAGAGATAAATAGGCTCTATAATATACCCAATAATATTTAAAGGGAAAAACATCTGGTAAAACCATATCTCTCTACATAACTGATGGACAAATATAATATTTCTTTGTTTTGTATAAAACTTTGCAAAAAATGGAATAGTATTCACTTCATCTATTACAAGATCTGGCCATTCACTCAAATGCCTTTTATAATATTGATAAGCTTTATAATACACACTCCATCTTCCGCCTACACGAATAATCTTAAAACCATCTTTTACTTCCTCAGAAGGACACCCCTTAAATCCACCCACAAGAAAAGTAACTTCGTGACCATCAGCCACAAGTCTTTTTGCTAATTCTTCGTTCACAACCTCAGCTCCCCCAGCAAGAGGATTTTTTCTATCTTTCCATGTGAGCCAAAGAATTTTCATATTACTTTAAATTTTTTAAACTTCTAACCACATACAAAGGCCTTCCAGAAACTTCCCCATGAATATTTCCAATATATAGAGCAATAAGTCCAAGACATGCCAAAACTAAACCAATAAAGAAAATCATAAGTATGGCTAATTTTGCCGTTCCAGTAATTGCCCACCCTAAAATATCATGAAAAATATAATTCTCTGTAAACACAACTGTTCCACCAATACCAAAAATGAACATAATAAATAAACCGAGGTATCCAGCAAATTTCAAAGGAAGGAGACTGTGTGAAGTCGCTGAAGAAAGGGCAAGCTTTACTAGTTTGAAGTATGAATATGAAGCCTCTCCATTTGCTCTTTCGTTTGCCTCAAATGGAACATAGCTCCTTTTGAATCCAAGCCAATCAATGAGACCTCGGGTGATTCGATCGTGTTCTGTAAATTTATTAAATTCATTTACAACTTTTCTGTCTATCAAACGAAAATCGGTTGCTCCAGAGACTATAGGTGTTTCACTTATTTTGTTTATGATTCTATAGTATATAGCCGAGCAAATAGTTTTTAAAAATGATTGTCCCTTATTTTTTGTTCTTAAACCAATAACAACATCATTCCCCTCCTCCCACTTTTTTATCAGGTGTGGAATAAGTGATGTTGGGTGTTGAAGGTCAGCATCTATGATGATTACAGCGTCTCCTGTGGCGAACTTTAGCCCGGCAGATGTAGCAGATTCCTTTCCAAAGTTTTTAGAAAATTCAATACTTTTAATCTTCTCGTCTGCTTTTGCCAAAACTTCGATTACTTGTTGTGAATTGTCCTTTGATCCGTCATTTACAAAAATAATCTCAAAGTCGTAAGGTAAGTTTTCAAAAACCCCAAAAATCTCCTCACTTATAAGTGGAATATTCTTTTCTTCATTATGAGCGGGAACTATGATTGAAATAGTCTTTTGCATATGTAATTGTTAGTGTAATTGTAATAATTATAAGAGATAAAACCAAACTGTTTAAAACGGAATTAATACTTGAGTGAGAACGGAGTAAAATCAACCCCATAAATAACATACCCACCAAAGAAACCGTTATCAGAAAGAATCTACGTAATGCCAGAAAATAGAATATAAATACATTTATAATCGCAGTTAAAAGCATTACAAGCCCTGCTTTTGGTAAAAAGTGTGCAAATGAGGCATATTTCTGACCAATCATAAGCGACACTATTATATCACTAAATAGGTAGAATGTAAAGAGTCCTACTATACCGACAAATAATGAAATTCCCAATGACTTTTTTAGAGCTAGAGAATTTTCAGTAAACGACTGCTTTATTTTCACTGAAGAAAGCAATACCACAGCCCCTGGAGCAAGAGCAAAATACAGTATTTTGGCTATAGCAGATATACCACTATATAGCCCAGCATCAACTCCACTAAAATAATGCTTTACGATTAGAACATCAGAAGTGTAATATAGAGTAACGAGGCAGGTTGCGAAAAAGACTAGAACTCCGTATTTTAATTCCTTCTTAATACTCCCCTTTTCCAATATGTGTATATTCGTTTTTTCACCCAAATGAAGCGAATCTTTCGTTTGATAATAAAGATATAAAAGTAGAGCAATATTTGCCAAAACAATACCAAGAGTAGCTCCAAATACCCCCATACCGAGCAAAATAGCCCCTACAGCGAAGACTAATCGCCCCAACGAGGAAACAACACCTGAGAATGAGAGGTGTTTAAATCTGCCACTCCCTTGTAGAAAAGCGTTCCTAAAGGTTGTCATTGAACTTATTGGCAGAATTATCGCCAAACCTATAAGTGGATATATTGTTGAAAAATTAAAGAATGACTTTAATTCTGAAATAGATAACAAAAGAAAAACAAAAGCTATGCCAATGATCCAGAAAGCAATCTTTTGTAACTCTGAAATAATCGCATCTCTTTCATGTGGATTCTCAGTATTTATTGTTACATTCACAGCAACCATAGAGAAAGCTCCAAATATAATCGCAGATTGTGCAATCAAAGCTATAAGAGCCTGGACATCACCAAAGTCCGCCGGCGAAAGTAATCTTCCCAAAACAGGATGAAATACATAATTCAAAAAAGCAACTACCATTGAGCCACTAAAGTAGACGGCATACCGCCTAAAGAAAATATCTGATTTGAGTTTATTAATCAAGTTGAGTAGATTATAGCAAATTTTTAAGATTATTTCCTAAATTTTTATCACTTTGCATCCCGATATTCATCATCCAAATTACTCATTCTAGTTACTGTGTATTATAATCAACTGTATGAACCTTTCTAAACAAGCCAAAAAAGACCTGCTTAAGGTCCTCCAAAAAGAGATGGGTTTAGAGGCATCTAAGGATTTATCTGATGAAGACCTAAATAAGATAGGTTCGCTTCTACTTACAGTTCTAGCAGAAAATTTAAAGATGAGACGATCGGAATCGCAGGTTTAATTTAATATAAAAGCTCAACACACTTTTTGATGATACTATTTTTCACCTCATAGGTTCATAAAATGCTATTATGTAATACATATGTTTATCGACTTCAAACTTCAACTAAAGTGGTTCACAAAAAGATTGCTTCAATTACGACTTACTAAAGTCAAGGGCTTCGGCTTACCTATCACTTTTGAACTTTCCGAAATCAGCAACAATTCAGTTGTTGAGTTTGATTCAAACATGCCAGTTAAAGACCACTTGGAAGACTTAACGGAAGAGATAAAGGAACATTATATCCAGAATAGTAAAACCCCTGTTAGTGGCGATAACATTAAATTGAAATATTCAGAAGATGGTACAAAAGTTAAAATTTATGGAATAAATAGTAATTTATTAAGATCCTTTATTATAGAGAAATTAGAAGATCAAACAAGTCTTTTTAGAACGACATCTAACGGTAGTTTGTTATACGTTGAAATTCCTACAAACGTAACATTAAGCGCAACAGAGTCTGATATTTTCAGCAAATTAAGATTAAATAAAGATAATGGGATTGGTACCTTATCGTATAGTGAAATATTTGAAATTTGTGCATCACACAAAGGCCCTACTCTAGATGAATTTATGAACCATTACAACACCGATACTAAAAGAGATACCGTGTCTAGAAGTACAATTAGTTATATGTTGGCAAAAATTAGACGATCCCCCATGTTTGAAACTATTGAAAGTGACAAAATAATTAAAAATGTAACAAAAGAGGGTTATTTGTTATTAATGTAATATTCAAAAATCCTTGTGGGATTTTTATACGCCTTAAAATAAAGGTATTTTAGATATTATTCCACAAAGCATATTTATTCCGTCTCTAAAAGAAAAACCAAACCGCTTAAAATAGCGGTTTTTTGTTGCATACTACCTCACTTGACACACAATTTATCGCCCTCTTCCTGGACAGGAAGGTCGATACATTAAAAAAATAAACAACTTAAATTAAATATGAAAAAAGAAAAAACATACAAATGGTCTGTAGCAAATAAAATTGCAATAGACATCATAAAACAACTGAAACCTTTTTGCAAGCGTGTAGAGATCGCTGGTTCTATTCGTCGGAAGAAATCAGATGTCGGCGATATAGAAATAGTGGCTATTCCCCTTCCGTATAGCAGTGGAATGTTCGAGGACGGTTTAGCCAAGATAGTAAATCAATGGCAAAAGGTCAAAGGTGAACTTGAGTTTGGTAAAAGCAAGTATACCCAAAGAATCCTTCCTGAAGGAATCAAATTAGATTTATTTTTCGCGGAGGAAGATAACTGGGGATATACGCTGGCTCTAAGAACTGGTTCTGCAGATTACAGTCACAAAGTACTTGCCAGCGGTTGGGTCCGTCAAGGATTCAAAAGTATTGATGGCTATCTTTGGAAAGATGGCGAGCGATACGAAGTCAAAGAAGAACGAGACTTATTCAACATCGTAGGTATTCCTTATGTCGAACCAGAAAAACGAAACTTATAAACAATAACCAAAACAACATTATGAAATCAATTGAACGGAGGTTTAGAAAGGAGGAGAAAGATAATCCAAACCTGGGAGATTACATTGTCTTCGCTAAAGCAATAGCGGGGCAAGGGTTTTCCCAGGATAGGCTAGCTAGAGCCTTTAACAAACTTGTGCCGACTGACGATTACGACACCAAAGATAAGAAAGCGTTAATGGAACACCTCAATCTACTAAATGGTTTCCCGAAGCGTCAGAAAACAGGCCTTAACCGTACGAAAAACAAGGGGTTGGAGCCCGATAGAGGTGTCCCAAAAGCAAAAGAGGATATAAGTATCAAGTAGGTACTTATACCCTCTGAAATCAGCTCAAAAAATGAATTATTAAGAAATTAAACAATATAAACAATATGAAAAATAGAAACAATATGAAAAATGACGAAACGACAAGTTTTTTTGCTAGAGATGGTGGAGACATACTCGATCAGTTTGACCGCGGGGTATTCGCTTACTATTTCGCGGAATTTCAAAAAAATAGCCGGAGATATAGGAAGCAGCTTAAAAGAAGAAAGATTAATAAAATTAAAAATAACTAAAATGGAAACAGAAAATATGACAACGATGCTCGAATGGGCACTAGATTATCAGAAGAAAGGATGGAATGTGATTCCTGTTAACAAGGACAAGATTCCATTCATTGGATGGAAAGCATATACGGACAAGAAGGTCACAAGCGAAGAAATATATGCATGGTGGACTAAATGGCCAGATGCAAATATTGCTGTTATTACTGGTAAAATCTCAGGGATAGTCGTTCTGGATCTAGACAGCAAGCACGGGAGGACTTCAAAAGAGTTCGTAATACCAGTAACTGCATGCGCAAAATCAGGTAATTTAGGTGAACATTTCTTTTTCAAGTATCCGCAAGGTCTTGAAATAAAGTCAGGAGCCGCGATAAGTGGTGAAGGTGTCGACTGTCGCGGAACCTCTGGATATATAATATTAGCTCCCTCAGTAAATGCTCAAGGAAGACAGTATGAATGGACTATTCCATTTGAGTCACAGGAAGATCTTGCAGAGATGCCCACTTGGTTTAAGAATCTAGTAACAGACACAAAGAGTGAGAAGAAGTGGCTATTAGGCAAGGATGGAGTCTCTGAGGGGTCTAGGAACGATACAGCGACCTCAATGGCTGGCAAAATACTATCTTATACAGCTCCAGAATTATGGGAGGCTCTAGGATGGGAACAACTACAGATTTGGAATCAAAAGAACAATCCCCCACTTCCAATGATGGAGTTGAGGGCTGTTTGGGATGGAATAAAAAATAAACAAAATAATAGTATCAAAGTAGAATCCTTTATCGATAAATGTAATTATCTAATTTCTCAAATTCCTAAAGACACCAAAAAAGAATCCATCATAAGTGTATTGGGTCCAACAATGAAGGTACTTGCATTAAATGCAGAAGCTCAAGAGGCAGAGATGTATATCCGAAATAAGATAAAGTCTGAATTGGATATTAAAGGTAAAGATATAGAATCAATAATAAAGCACTTCAAAACAATGCGAGTTATTATTCTGAAAGAAGCCGAAGCAGAAAAGAAGATAGCGGAACAGATAAAAGAGGAGGAACCCCTAACAGAATTCGAATTACAAGAAGTCGATAAGATACTAAAGTCTCCGACACTGCTTTACGATATTTTAAAGATGGTTAAAAAGCTTGGTGTTGTCGGAGAGGAAAAGAATGTGTTGCTTCATTATATAATCTTCACTTCACGAAAACTGAAACAGCCACTATCGGCAACTGTTAAAGGAGATAGCTCTTCGGGTAAGTCGTATACATTACTTACAACAATTAAACTATTCCCGAAATCTGCATACATAGATCTAACGGACGCAACTCCGCAAAGCTTTTTCTATTGTCCCGATGATCACTTCAGAAATAAAATAATTGTGATATTCGAGAAACATGGAGGAGAACGTGCTGATTATGCAATCAGAACTCTTCAATCCGAGGGAAAATTAAAGATTCAAGTTACAGAGAAGAATCCCGATACTGGGCAATTCGAAGCAAGAACAATTGAAAAAGAAGGTCCAACAGGTTTCGTTACGACGACGACAGCTTCATTGATTCATGCAGAAAATGATACTCGTAACATTTCGATGTTCCCCGATCAAAGCTCCGAGCAAACAGGTCGAGTATACGAATCTGTTGACTCCCGTTATTTAGGAGTTCAGCCGATTAATGAAAATACAATAAAGCCTTGGCGTAACGCGCAATTAGGATTAGAGCAGATGCCTGTATATATTCCTTTTGCTAGGAGCTTCAGAAAATACTTCCCTACTCACATTGTTCGTACAAGAAGAGATTATGGTCATTTTCTTGCAATTGTCGAGACGGTAGCATTCCTGCATCAAAGGCAACGTGAAGTAGTCGAGCTTCATGGACAAAAGTATATCAGAGCAACTTTGGCCGATGCGTATATGGCAAAGATTATTGTCGAGGATTCATTATCAAAATCCATATATGAGTTGCCAGAAAAAACAATTGAAGTAATTGAAATGGCAAGAGTTCTGGTTGAAGAACTGAAAGCTGATGATTTTGGAGATGGAGATAAGATCAAATTCACAATTTCAAGTCTGGCAAAGAAGCTAGGTTGGGATAGGGATACTGTTGGAAAGTGGTTAAAGCCTGCAATCAAAAAAGGTTATGCAAGTATCGAAATAGAAAGCAAGGGTTCCAAAGGGGCTGAATATGTTATAGAAGAGAAAGACCTCCCAGGGGATAACTTCCTGCCTTCAGTCGAAGATCTCTCAGCCGACAACCCAAAAGAGAGGCTGGAAAATATCTATAATCCTATTACAGGAGAAGTACGTAGTACCGATGCGCCGATACATTCAGAGACAGTAGAAAATATGAATGTGGATACAGTAGAGGTAGTGGAACACTCAGATAATACTCCTCTTGAAACCATCGGTGCATCGGTAGAAACAGAGCCAGCAGAGGACATTCCTGAATTTGACGATTTCGCTGAATTCATTAATTCGAATCCAGAAAAATACAGCGAGGACGAATTACCGTTCTAGCTAGGTAACATTAATGACTTAAACAAATGAAAAAATACAGGAGGGATGCTATAATAGGTAGGTTGTCCCAGTTAGATTATGCGAATGTTTATACAAGACTTATAATTAGACAGAAACGGAACTCAAAAGGGGCGATCTGCCAACTGTTTTGTCTAATCCTTGTGATTTGCATTATAGCTGGGACAACCAGATCGTCCCTTTTGGGTTTTTTGATTTAACCAAAATCATGAACAAGAATACTAAGACAGATGTAAACAGTATGATTATATCGAAAGAGAGACTCGCACAATTTACAAAACTTATCAAATACAAAACTGGAAAGAAATTATCCGAAGCCGAATCACTAGAGCAAGCACAGACACTACTGCGAACAATGATAATTCTGTATCGTCCAATAAGTCAAGAAGAATACTTTTCTGCTATTGCTAAAAAAATGTTTATTAAGTCTCAGTCGAAAAAAATTATTAGAATTAATAAAAAATAATATGAAATACAAATATGAAGTATACGTTAGAAAATCTAGCGAGAGCAAAGAGAAGCAGGCTCTCTCAATACAATCACAAAAAGACAGTATTCAGAAACAATTCCCCGACATTAATATTGTTGATTGGATAGATGAGGAGAAAAGCGCCTTCAAACCATATAACAGACCAAAGTTTGACGATATGATGAAAAGGGTACATACAGGAAAGATTGATGGCATTATAGCCTGGCATCCAGACCGACTATCTAGAAACGAGATAGATGCGGCTAATATAACGTATGCATTAAGAAGTGGAATACTTAAAGATCTTAAGTTTGCCAGTTACGGCTTCAGTAATTCACCAGAGGGTATACAACAACTTCAAACCTCCCTTTCCTCTTCGCAATACTATTCAGCAAAGCTTGGCGTTGATGTTAGGCGTGGATTAGGAGACAAATTGGAAATGGGAAGAATGCCAGGTCTTGCCCCGATTGGTTATCTAAATACAAAACTGGCAACACGAGGAGAAAATAAAATTGTAGAGGATCCAGAACGATTCAATATTGTTCGTAAGATGTGGGACTTAATACTTACAGGCAATTACAGTGCTCCGCAGATTAGAATAATTGCAACAAAAGAATGGGGCTTACTAACGCAGTCAAAGAAAAAGACAGGAGGAAAACCTATTGGTTATACAACTATCTATAATATGTTTTCAAATCTCTTCTATACAGGAAACTTTATGTATAAAGGAATAATGTATAAAGGTGATCATAGGCCAATGATAACTATGGCTGAGTTTGACCGTGTCCAGACACTTATCAAAGCACATGGAAGTCCAAGAGCAAAGACGTTCGACTTTGCTTATGGTTACGGAACAATGAAGTGCGGAGAATGCGGGCATTCATTGGTAGCTATTGAGAAGGTAAAATATATCAAGAGTGAACAAACAACAAAGGTATATACATTGTATCTTTGTTCTAACAAGGGGAAAGTGACAAAGTGCAGTCAAAGGGATAATGTAAATGAAAAGATAATAGAGACACAAATCAAGGATGAAATACTCAAGTATTCAATTGATCCTGAATTCCTTAATTGGTCCTTTGATGTGATGAAAGATAATAACTTCATAGAGGTTATAACTGAAAAGGATATAAAAGATACTTTAGCTAAGACTCTTGATAACAAACAAGAAGAGCTTAAGAGGTTAATCCAAATGGCAACAAAAGGGTTTCTTTCTGACGAAGAGTTTAAAACATCAAGAACTGAACTAGACAAAACAATAGGTGATCTAAAAGTCCAACTAAGTGAAACTGAGGGAAGCAAAGATAAAGATCTTATGGAGCTAACTGAAAAAGCTTTCGTTTATTCAACATATGCGCTTGTTGCACTTGAAAATGGTAGTAAACAAAACAAAAAAGAAATATTCAAGGGATTGGGCATGAACCGAACCATAACAGACAAAAAACTCAATATTAGAGCCAATGATTGGTATTCAGAGATAAGAAAAGGTTACTTTTCTATCAGAGAGAAAATGAACGAGCTTGAACCAGAAATACGTTGTAAACAAAAGACCATCAAGGATTTTGACGGTCTTCGTTTACTCTTGCGCGAGTGATGGGACTCGAACCCACGGCCTTCCCCGTGCATTTATCCAATATTTACATATTGGCATGGACTATATCATCATCATAATTATTTCTAATCTTAGATGTAAGGCGCTTCGAATATTTTTTTAAATACCCTACTCCCCGAAGGGATAGTCTCTGAACCTTCCAAATATTACATTCGGCTTGGCTGCTGATTGCCTTTTCATTCCTGAAGAAGGTTTCCAGCAATTCACCTTATTTTCGACCAGACTTTCGTACTGGAAGCTGCCAATCGACAGGGGGACGCTCTAACCAGCTGAGCTACACCCGCAATTTAATAAACCTTTCAAATACCTGCTTTTTCCTGTCTAAAAAAATTGCGTAACTACTATTATACATATATTTATATAAATTCAAAGCTCCAAAGACAGCATATGTAAGTCGGTAATAATTTCCACTACCTTTTCTAATCACTCCATTTTGTGGAAAATATTTTAACGTTGTATCTCTTATTGATTCTAAAAATTCTTTTGTGCAAGAGGTAAATACCACCCTAATAGTTAAATTTGGGTTTTTGTTTTCTTTATGAGCATATCCAACCCAAACATTACCATCACCATCAAAATATCCCCTCAAAAAAGAAAACCAAAACTTTACTGGAACAGGTGGAAGTCGAAGCCTTTTGGTTTTATTTGGAAAAACATTTAATTTACCCAAATCTTCAAACATCTCTTTGCTACCAATTTGAATACAGTAGTTATTTCCTCTTCCGCCTTTTTTGTTGGATATCTTATGCTCAGACTTCATGGCTTTTTTGATATTATCTAGCAAATCATAATCTGCACTATACATGGCAATAAAATGTGCTCCCCTTTTATTTTTTATCAAATTTCCATCAGCGCAAATAAAGCCCAAAACATATGCCATGTTGTCAGACCATTTTTTAAAAAAATCTTTATTGTATTTTTTATAAATAGGCATAATATTATTATGCGTCAAAAATAAAAAGAGAAAATAATCAACTAACTTATTATTATTTTCCTCGTGCGTTTAATTCAGCCTCATCAATTTCTTTTAATAAGTCACGCCACTCACTTTTATGATTTTGGACACACACACCACGAGATCGTCCATCACAAATAGGACAATTCCCCATTTCAATATCTAGGATCTCTTTTCTATTTAATAATTCCTGTAATTTTAATTCTGCTGGTGATGGTTCTGTTGTTTTTGGTACAGTGGTTACCGTGGTTTGTTTGCTCTCTAAAATATTTAGAAAATTTGTTTGTTTCATAGGAGGATTATAACATAGAGCGTATCTTGAGAAAAATACTAAAATATGTTACTTTTAGTTCCAATGTCGGGGTAGCTCAGGTGGTTAGAGCGGGCGCTTCATAAGCGTCAGGTCGTGGGTTCAAGCCCCACCCTCGACACAAAATATCTTACCTCCTTGCAATCCTCACTAAATTAGCGTACTATGTGTTCCTATAGCGGGGTAGAGTAACGGTAACTCGCAAGGCTCATAACCTTGAGACTATTGGTTCGATTCCAGTCCCCGCAACATGTAAAACAAAAAATCCCCTCATGGGGATTTTTTGTTTTACATGTTGCGGGGAAGAAAGCTCTGAGGGAGCTTTCGGCTGGAATCGAACAGCGGAGCGGGACCCAGATTAGTAAATCTGGGAGCGAGCTGGTGCCCAGAAAAATTTTTGTGACGACAAAAATTTATTCGCGGGCGATGTCCAGTCCCCGCAACAAAATACAAAAATGGCTTTCCCTTCAGGAAAGTCATTTTTGTATTTATAACTAGAGCCTAAATGCTAATTGCTAGAGCCTACCCCTACACCCAATAAAACTCCTTAAACACATCATAATAAAGTCCAATCACTCTCGCCACCTCATCATATGGAAGCTTATATTCACCTCCATCATGAGCAATACGATTACGCACTTTATGTGCCTCCCATGCCTTATCCAAAGTTGTAAAATCTCCTTCTTCTATATTTTTAAGCTTATCTCCAATACTAACTCCTGGGTATCCCATTTTATCAAGCATATCCTCCAACATAACATCGGCTTCAATAACCGCCTGACGCCAGTCACTTGAATTATGTGATTTCAATAGAAGTTCAATATGATTCCAGCGTGTATTTTCTTTTTCTTCTGGAACATAGTCCTCAGCCCCTAAACCTACAGGCAAATTAAGAGGTGGAGCTTCTTTTGTGTTTATCGGCATTACAGAAGAAATAGATATTTGATTCAAATCCTCCGTCTGAATCTCTTCATCATCATAAATGGGCACATTTGATTCTTTTATGAAATAATAAATAATAATTAAAATAAGAAATGCTGAAAGTATCCATCCTATCAATTTTATATAATCCCACATTATTGGGAAAAAATTTACAACATAATATGAGAAAAATTTTGTAGTTATATCCTGTTCATCCACCCAACCACTCGGAGGATTACTATAGTCAGCCATCCACCACCTTACACCATATGCAACAATCGGTCCATCTACAATTTTTGCAACCTCACCACGCTTCTGTAAACCAATTACACTCCCTCCTGGTTCTCTGCGCACCTGAGTTAGTCCTTTATCTTTTATTTCTTTTCCTAAAAACAAATCTCCAGTTCCAAGTAGGCTTACATCTCCTTTATTATTTATTAAATTATCCCAAAAACTATAATCACCAGAAACAGCTTGATCTGTACTTGAATTACCATTATTTGGAGATGCTATTAAATAATCTAAAACAGGAAATCTTGTAACCGCAGATATTAAAATTACAATAGCAAGAAAAAAACCAACAAGTTCCCACATAACATCATGCCCAGTTTTTGAAGCGGGAGCTTCTGCTTTTTTATCACCTTTTTTATCAGGTTTTTTACCAGATTTTTTTTTAACGTCAGCCATGTTTCAAAAGAAAAATTAAAAATGTAAAATGTAAAAATAAATTCTTCACTACATTTTATCACAATGTTAGCCATTAGGCACGAAATTTTTAATAACGAAATTTTTAATAAGCGACTAGGCTTTAGGCACTAGGCTCTTATCTTAATTATGTATTTAGCTAGAGCCTAGAACCTAGAGCCTAATAGCTATCCTCGAACCTCTTCCCAATATCAAATAGGATATTTTCCCCAAAACGTGGGGCTATAATTTGTAAACCAGTAGGCAAACTTTTTTCTTCTCGAATCACACTACCTGCTGGAATAGAAATAGCTGGCACTGTTGCTAGATTTGCGCTTACTGTAAAAATATCAGCAAGATACATTTGAAGTGGATCGTTTATCCTTTCACCAAATTTAAATGCGGGTATTGGAGAAACAGGCATTACAATCGCATCAGCTTCTTTAAAAACTTTATCAAAATCTTGCTTTATAAGCTCACGGACTTTTAATGCTTTTCCATAGTATGCATCATAATAACCCGTTGAAAGTACATAAGTGCCTAGCATTATTCTTCTTCTTGCTTCTTTTCCAAAATATTCACCACGAGTCAAAAAATAATCTTCTATTAAGTCTTTGCCCTCTTTTAGTGAACCATATTTCACCCCATCAAATCGTGCAAGATTTGAACTTACTTCAGCTGGCATAAGAATATAATACACAGCAAGGGCATATGGAAGTGTTGGAAGTGACACATCTTTAATTTCAAAACCTTGTGCCTTCAATTTTTCAATTGATTGATTAAAATTTTCTAAAACATCTAGGTCTATTCCTTCTTTTAAAAAATCTCTAGGTACTCCAATTACATATTTTTCTTTTGCAGATACCTCTCCTTCCACTCCAGTTTCATCAAATATATCTTTTCCTTTTATCACATTAAAAACAATTTCTGCATCTTCTACGGTTTTTGTCATAGGACCAATAACATCTAAAGACGAGGCCATAGCCATTAATCCGTGACGCGACACAGAACCATATGTCGGCTTCAAGCCCACAACTCCACAAAAACTAGCAGGTTGCCTGATAGAGCCTCCTGTATCGGACCCAAGGGCCACAAGAGCCATATCTCCTGCAACTACCACAGCAGAACCACCAGAAGAACCGCCTGGAACACGAGAAATATCGTATGGATTTTTTGATGGGCCATATGCAGAGTTTTCTGTTGATCCACCCATGGCAAATTCGTCCATATTTGCTCGTCCTAAAAAGACAGATCCTGTTTCTTTTAATTTTGTAATTACAGTTGCATCATATGTTGAAACATAATTTTCTAAAATTTTAGATCCTCCACTTGCAACTTTTCCTTTAAACAAAATATTATCTTTTATTGCAAAAGGAATGCCTGTGAGCATTGTGGCTTTTCCATCTGCAAACATTCCATCCGCTTTTTTTGCTTGCTCTATCACGTCATCATAAATACCTAAATACGCATGAAGCTCTGTATTTTTATTTTCAATTTCATTTAAATACGCTTGGGCAAGATCAACACAAGAATACTCTTTCTTAACGAGAGCATCATGAGCTTTTTTTATTGTGATATTTTTTAAATCAATCATTTGAATTTGGCTAACACTCAAGATTGTCATTCCCGCGAAGGCGGGAATCCACGAATTAATTTAATGGATCCTCGCATTCGCAAGGATGACAGAGGGTGCTAAGTTATTTTTTACGAGTTATAAGTTATATGTTATTTGTTAGCTTATTCAGAAATTAAACCTAATATTTTTTTAACTTTAACATAATTCCCCTCTTTTTTCGGTGCTGAATTTACAAGCTTTTCTCTGTTTATTCCAGTTTCATTTGGGTTTATATCTTCTCGCATAATATTTGTAGAATAAAAAGTCGCCTCAACGTCCGTATCTGAAGACACCTGCTTTACCTGATCCACATAATGCAAAACAGAATCAAGGCTAGCACCTAGCTCAACAGCCTCTCCATCACTTAAATTTATCCTGCTCAATTGAGCCAGCTTTTTTACATCTTTGATTTCCATATGTAGATATTAGCATTTATAAGTCAAAATTCAAAAGGCAAAAAGTGACACAAAACAAGGACCGTACCTGCGACTATGTTTTGTGTCATCCTCGAAACTCTTTCAGCAGAAAGAGTTATCGGGGATCCAAGTCTGTATTAAATTCTGAATTAACTTGGATCACACATAATTTCTTGCTAGAAATTTGTTCGATCCCGACTCGGCTCGTCAGCCTCCGTCTTTGAATCGTATCCCATACGATTCAACCCCGCATTCGCGAGGATGACAGCGGGGAGGGAAAGAGCTTAGCTGGAGATGGTATAAAAGTCCCGTATTTTCATTTAGAACATTTACAAGATCTTCAGGAATTCGTCCTCTGTCAATACCTGAATTCCGATCTCCTTTGCTTTACTGAGCTTCGACCCCGCATTCTCCCCCACCACCACATATGTAGTTTTTTTAGAAACCGAGCTTGATACATCCCCACCGAGAGAACGAATTTTTTCTTCTGCCTCTATGCGAGAAAGTTTATCCATTGTTCCCGTGAGCACAAAAGTCATGCTTGCAAATTTTTTCACACCACTTTCTTGTTTTGGATTTTCTACCTCAATCTGTTTTAGCAAATCTTTTAGTAAATTTTTATTTGAAGAATTTTCAAACCATTCCACCAAAGACTTTGCCACAATATCCCCCACACCAAAAACTTTCATAAAATCTTCTTCCGTTGCTTTTGCAATCTTTTCAATACTTCCAAAATTATTCGCAATATCATAGGCAGTCTCTTCACCAACCTGCGGGATAGAAAGTGAAATTATCAATCTTGGGAGTGTAACTTTTTCTGCTTTAGCAATTGCTTCAATCAAATTATTTGTCGATTTTTCTTTAAACCCTTCTAGCCCCAAAATATCTCCAGCTTTTAATGTGAACAAATCGGCATATGTAGACATAAGCCCAGCATCAAGCAAAGCATCAACAATTCTTGGGCCTAAGCCATCAATATCAAATGCTCCCTTACCTACAAAATGATACCATTTTCTTTTTTCTTGTTCGTATGAATTATGCACACATTTCCATGCAACTTGCCCCGGTTCCCTTTCTATAGATCCGTCACCGCCACAAACAGAAACTTTTTTAGGGAAATGATATTCTTTTTCATTACCCTTTCGTAATTCTTTCAAGACTTTTACAATTTTCGGGATTACATCTCCAGCTTTTTCCAAAATCACAGTATCACCTATTCGCACATCAAGTCTTCTTATTTCATCTTCATTATGAAGTGTCGCTCTAGAAACTGTCGAGCCAGCTACCAGAGTCGGCTTTAAATGAGCCACAGGTGTCACTACGCCTGTGCGCCCAACTTGAAGGACAATATCTTCTACAATAGTTGTTACCTGCTCGGCTTTAAATTTATAAGCGACACCAAAGCGTGGAGACTTTCCTGTATAGCCAAGCGCTTCTTGAATTTTTATTGAATTTACTTTTATCACTATTCCGTCTAAACCATAATCGAGCTTATCTTTTTCTTTTTCCCAATGTTTATAGAAATCTTCTATTTCTTTTATATTTTTACAAACTTTATGATGTGGATTTGTTTTAAATCCAAGTTTTGAAAGGAATTTTATTTCTGCATCTTGACTTTCAATATAATCATCTCGCTCCAGTTTGTCATCCTCCTCTCGTTTGTCACCCTCTCGTGTATTGTCATTCCCGCCCCCGTATTCACGAGGATAAACTCCTGCAGAATCCATGATAATCTGTTTAGAATTTTGAATTTTGAATTTTGAATTTGTTTCGAATTTCGGATTTCGGATTTCGGATTTTACCGACTGTGAGCTCGGGATGGGCCCCGAGCGCAAGGACGGAAGCTGACGAGCTGAGTCGTGGCCAGAAGATTTTTCAGTAGAAAAATACTTGTGGATTCCGGCCTTCGCCGGAATGACAGAAGAGTAGGAGTCTATATCATATATAAAAGAATTTAAATTCCTACTCGATGCAATTTTTGGATCAAGCTGGCGGATGGAACCGGCAGCAGCATTTCTAGTATTTGCAAAAGGTGCCTCACCTTTTTTTTCTCTTTCTTTATTTATTCTCTCTAATTCTTTTTTAGAAAGCCAACACTCACCCACAGCAACCAAATCAACTTTTTGACTAAGCAAAAGTGGAATGCTTTTAATAGTTTTAAGATTCGATGTTACATCTTCACCAATCTCTCCATCGCCCCGTGTTGCCCCTTGTACAAATTCACCATTTTTATATGTGAGAACCATTTTAAGTCCATCAATTTTAAGCTCTACACAATATTCTAATTCCTCACTAGCAAGTGAATCATCTTTCTCTATTAATCTTTTTATTTTTTCATCCCATTTTATAAGCTCGGCAAAGTCAAAAACATCATCATATGACCATTGCTTTACTTGATGCTTTACTTTTTTAAATTCTTTCAAAGGAATGCTTCCCACCCTTTGTGTTGGGCTTGTATCATTTTTAAGCTCTGGATATGCCTCCTCAAGCGAAATAAGCTCTTTTAAAAGAGAGTCATATGCTTCGTCACTAATCTCCGGCCTATCTTCTGTGTGGTATTTATGTGAATGGAAAGAGATGAGACTTTGGAGCTTAGCGGCCCTATCCTTAATATCTTTGGGTATTTGCCTTACCATTAGTTATTATCGTATTCTACACTATATCCTCTTTCAAGGCGACGGGAGTTGTTTTTGTCACAAGTATTGTAGCCACGAGAGTCAATTTTTGTTTTTGCTTGACCTGCATCAACATATTTAATTACAGCAACATCTGCACAGGGCTTTGCTTCAACTTCTACAGTTAAATTATATTCCATATACATTGTAAAAGTAGAAGTTGCTGAATCAGAAGTAGGAAGAGGATCAGTTTCCACAAGTACAGAATTTCCATTACATTCTATTGAAGGTATGAGGGTTGATTCACTCGAAGTTGCAAAAGCGGTGTGAGCAAGATCATAATATTGTGCACATTCTAAACCAGAATCTGCAGCATAAAAAGCAAGCTGTGAGTCCCGTCCATTGCCAGAAAGCTTCACCTCTTTCATTGTAATAGCCACAATTCCAAGCCCAAGGGCAAGGACAAGACTAGAAACAATTACGGCAAATAAAATCGTAAAAGCAGACTGTTTGTCATTCCTGCGAAGGCAGGAATCCAGTCTGTAGAATACTAACATGGATTTTTTATTTTGATTTTTGTTTCTCATTTTTATTATATAACCTTTCTTGTGTCATCCTCGCGAATGCGGGGTTGAATCGTATGGGATACGATTCAAAGACGGAGGCTGACGAGCCGAGTCGGGATCGAACAAATTTCTAGCAAGAAATTATGTGTGATCCAAGTTCGCATTCTGAATCCTTCAGACTGGATTCCTGCCTTCGCAGGAATGACATGCATAACTTAATATTAAATCATTGTTCCAATCTAATCCTTAAAATTCCTCAGAAACTCATACGCTGTAAAATCTCTATCGCTACCCCTACTGTTCCATTTTATAAAAACAGTAACTTTCATTTCTGTTGCTTTTAGCCAATCAGTTAGAATAGGATCCCCATTTGTGGGTTCAATTTTTATCATTCTCTTAAAAATAGTTTTCGTCCCCCCCGTATCGTGGGAATATAATCCATTGGCATCTCTATATAAAAAAGTGTCAGCTTCATCAATTCCAGGAGATAAAGTATATAATAAACTGGGGCTCTTTGCTATAACACATTTTGCTACAATATCATCCTCACATCCAATAAGACCATTATTCCAAGAGTATGTACTATCTAAAAAATAAGTATTATTATCTCGAATTTTTCTAATTTGTTCAAAGGCGTCTTGTGCAAGATAAAAAGCAGTAATTTGATCCCTTGCATAAATAGCTGCTTTCAAGCTTTCAGAAGCATAATAAAGGGGTCCGCTAACAGAAAGCATAAGAATAGATATAGCCACAAGAGTTTCAACGAGGGTGAAGGCTCTCGATCTGTCATTCCGGCGGAGGCCGGCTTCACAAGTATTTTTCTGCTGAAAAATCTTCTGAACACGACTCAGCTCGTCAGCTTCCGTCCTTGCAGTCGGGTCCCATCCCGACTTCACCAGTCTGAAAAATTCAGAACTTGGATCAATAATATTTTTCTGCTGAAAAATTTCCTGATCACGACTCGGGTCAAAAGTATTTTTCTCCTGAAAAATCTTTTCACCATGTCTCGCACCGTCGTGCTCCGACCTTGCGTTCGGGTCCCATCCCAAACTCACGTCAGCCTCCGTCCTTGCGCTCGGAAACTCTTCCGAGCTCACCCCGGAGTACCGAGGACGACGCAAAACATAGTCGCTTTGCTTGTTGTTTTGTGTCGTTTTTTTAAATATATTTCTCATAATTGTATTTAAATCCCAGGTTTTCTTTGGGTAACTGTTGTTTGTATATGAAAATCCGAACTCACTCTCTCATTTAATTTCACAACTCCCTCTATAACTATTATAGCACTTGGTTGTCCAGATCCTCTTCCATCAATAAACATTAAATTTTTAATATCAACTTCTGGGGCTGTGATGGGGCCCGGATTTGATTCTGTCCGCATTAGCCGATTGATATCATCTCCTGTTGTACCCAGGGAATAAGTCACCGTGCCACCCAATATTTGATCATCGACTGATACCTTCTCACAGATAAAACCAACACAGTCTGAGAAGGTCATGTTTGTCCCTGTTTTTAAAGACCTCGTCATTGTTTCAAGGGCAAAATTTAAATTATTCATCACAGATTTCATTGCTTGAGCTCTTTTATTTGAATCTACAACAGAAAGAATAGCTGTCATTGAAATCAT
>CAYZZT010000003.1:0-39014 GCA_964483025.1 uncultured Candidatus Saccharibacteria bacterium
TTAATTAATTTCTAATTTCTTAATTCTACTGTCCTACTTCAAAGGTTTCCAGTTCTACTTCTGGGTGAACTAACAGGTCTCAAAGCCTGTGTCTGTACAAACAATCTGCTACGGCCCGCCGGAAACAGAACAAACAAAATAATAAATGAAAACAAGAACAATGCCCGCGTTTATGGTCCGCCAAAACGCTATGACGAACGAAGAGTGGATAATGACGATAGAGACTCTGGCTGATGCAATCAGGCCACATATGAATAACCTGACTTTGAAGTCATTGGTTGATGTACGAATTATCTTCGATGATTACGGCCGTCATTCACTGGAAAAATATCGTATGGGTACCTACAACATCTGTTATGATCCTGGATGCACAGTGATGGTTCGTGCAATATACCCACCTGAAGATGATCGTATCTCTGTTAATGACTTTAGATATTCAGATGATGACATAGAACCAAAAATGCCTATTAGTCAAGTTCAAAGATTGTGGGGTTTTTCAAAAACAGGTCAGTGGCTCAGGATTGAAGTTCGGAGTGATATCACCAATGAGGTTGTACCTCCGCACATCAATAGGCGTTGTACGCCAAAATTTGTTAGTATTATGTGCGCTGAGCTCAATGATGCATTCTGGAAATTCACCAGCCTTACTCCGAAGAAGTTCTACTATTTGTTTGCCGCGTCTATCAAGATACTTTTAGACAAACGCAGGGAAATTCTGAGTGAAGTACTTGAATTGGATACTTTTATGCGTCAAATTGAATTTCGACTTGCCGAGTTTCCTGATAGTGCTTCCAAGTTTGGAGAATAGTTTGCAACACCACACCTTAGCGAAAGCTCGGGTGTTTTTTATATTCTATTGCTTTTTTTGAATATTTTTAGCATCTTTAAATATTAACTTAAATATATTTTCAACTGAGCCACATTCATCCCCATAGCGTAGCTCAGGGGATGAATGCGGAGAGTGGAAAGGGGGTCGGGGAAAACTCTAGTTTTCCCCGTGGAGGAGAGCAGACGAAGTCGTTGAGAACCGAGAGGGTCTCAAAAATGAAGATTCCTCGACAGTTTGCTGCGAGGAGCTTCATTTAATTTTGGATTAATCTTTTTTTCTGAACTTAATTTTTTAAGTTTATTTAATATGAATATTTCTCTCTCTTTTTGGTCTATGGGTATTCCTTCTTTCTTTTTATATTTTCCAACGGAAGGCATATATGATTGTCTTTTGATAATCATATCTATAATTTTGATATCAATCTTGTCGATATTTGCTCTAATCGATTTTAGGTTCATTTGTTATTATTTGGCCGGGCCTTTTAATAATTAATTGAGGATCTGGTGCTTCTTGTTCCAAATTGTTTACTATCTTTTCGGCAACAGATTCAACAGACATAAATTCATCAAAATTTTCAGGTTTGGTTTTATTAAATAAGTCACTTTTAAATCCACCCGGATATACTCCAACAACTGATATATTTGTATCTTTTAATTCATCTCGAATACAATTCGTCAATCCTCTTATTGCATATTTACTTGAAACATATGCGCTTCCGCTTGAACCATTCATTCCATCAAAAGCTGTGGTTGAGCAAATATTAACGATTGTGCCGTATTTCTGCTCTTTCATTTGTCTTATAGCTACTCTCATACCAAAAAAAGTTCCAAAGAAATTTGTTTGAAAAAGATCTTGAACTTCATTTGCGCTAAAATTCTCTATTGGTTTTTTTGGTAGCCATACTCCTGCATTATTTATCCAAATATCAACCTTTCCATATTTATTTATTACTTCATTCATTAAATTAGATAAGTCCTCTTCGCGAGTAACATCCGCCTTTATTCCGGGAGATTCTATTTGTCGCCCCGAGGATATAACCGTAGCTCCTTTTGCCGTAAGCATGTCAGCCATTGTTTTTCCAAGCCCTTTTCCGGCCCCAGTTATGATAATTATTTTATCTTTCATTAGGGTATTTTAACAGAAGGGAAGAAAGAAAGCACGAAGAAAAAAGCAATAGTATTGTCTATGATACTATTGGACTCCGAAGACCTTGCCTTGGTTGGAAGGAGATTGAGATAGTGGAGGTGTTTTATATTCCAAAATTCTCGTTCATTTTTTGAACGAAATATGTACGAGCAGATTCATCTTGTATGCATCCGCCAACATATTTTTTATCCCAAGCTCGAGAAAGTAGTTGTTCTTTGATTTTTTCTGGCTGATCAAATAATTCACCAATATCAATAAGTACAATCTCGGCATTATTATTTAGTCCATAATTTTTGGTTATATTGAAACTCTTGTCTATTATTCCTCTTTCCAAAAGCTGTTTATTGAAAATAATAAACTTATCAATAATTTTTTTTATTTCTGACGTATCAGAGTTAGAAAATATTTCATGTAATGGTTGAACTTTATCTTGTTCAAAATCCAGTGTGTTAAGAAATTTAGGATTACCTAACCATTCTTTCGGAATATCTTTTCTCTTCAAAGCTTCAAATGAAGCTAAAGCCTTCTTTTTCATACTTCTTGAAAAATCAGGAATTATCATGAGTGGGTCATCTTTAAATGGGAAAATGGTCTTCAGTATAACCCAGTATGATTTTATAGGATTATGAAATTTCTTGAGAACACGACCGTTATTTAAATCATAAACACTATATTGCCATCCTTCGCCAATTTTTTTCATAATAATTTAAACTTATCGAAATTATATTTCCAGCCGGGTTGCCATTTGAAATGGGTTGAGGTCAACTGCTCGTAAGGAACTCCGTTTATTAAATTTTCAATTCCGTATTGAGTTGCTCGGTGTCCGATAATCATCACTCGCTTTCCGTCATAGTTTTTTAACAAATCTTCAAGAAAAGATTTCATTCGAATCTTTGTTTGTTCGTAACTTTCTCCGTTTGGGAAAGGAGTGTGTATTCTCTTTGGTTTCTCTTCGTCGACTTCTTCACTTGGATGTTGAGTCAAATCGCCATAGTCGCATTCACGAAGTCTGGCATCTTTAATTATTTGCCACTTGTCTCCAAAACCAATTTCTGCACTTTTGTAAGCACGTTGTAAATCTGAACAGAAAATCGTGTCAAAGTTATCGTCTTTGTATCTTTCTCCCATTTCTCTTGATTGTTGCTCGCCAAGGGGCGAAAGGGGAATATCATTATGACCTGAAGCAAGGTGTGCTTCATTATCAAATGTTGTTCCATGCGCTTCGAAGATTAATGTGATCATGAAGGTATTATATATTAAAAGGGGGAGGAAGGGGAGGGCGGACTTTCGTATAAGTATATAAATAAATAAATAAAAAATCTCCGGCACTTTTGGGGGTGCCGGAGAGAATATTTTTGTGAACTTCTACGGGTTCACGAGGTGGGGGATGATTTGGGGAATGGTTTGGGGTTGAAGATTGATGGTATTGTGAGTATAACTGCCCAAAACCAGATCAAAACTCCGCTTCCACAGACCACGGTTGATATCGTCTCGCCAAACCTTGGCAGTATAAACCACGAGGCCACATAAATGACGAGGCCTATGATCGCCAGAGTTGCAGTGGTCTTCCGTTCAAATGAGAGCACGGTTCCGCTGACGACGAACAGTAGGGTGATGATTGGTGAGAACGGGGCGAATACATAGGAAATGAAACATAGCACCGCGAGCAACATCGTCACGAAGAGAGCGAGACTAAGTGTTTCGCCCAGATTACGAATACAGTTTGGAATGAACATAGTGGTTATTTGGTTGGTAGTTTGAGTCCTTATATATTATAGCATGTTACATAATTAATGTCAAATGCTATAGGCGAAAGTATATTTTGGGGGAGGTTGAACCTCCGGAGATTTAAAGGAACAAGGAAGTAATGATTTTGAAGGAGGTTAAACCTCCAGAGATTGGAAGTTTGGATTTTGGGGGAGGTTGAACCTCCGGAGATTTTTTGGGGGAGGTTGAACCTCCGGAGATTTAAAGGAACAAGGAAGTAATGATTTTGAAGGAGGTTAAACCTCCAGAGATTGGAAGTTTGGATTTTGGGGGAGGTTGAACCTCCGGAGATTTTTTGGGGGAGGTTGAACCTCCGGAGATTTTTTTGAGCGTAAAAAATAGTTATCCGGCCAATTCAAATTGAGTATAGCCCTTATCTATCAAGTGTGAAAACACGGGCACTAGTACTGAAAGAACTTTTGTGTTCGCATCCTGTACATCATTAAAGAACTTCTCATCAGCTCTATGGCCAACTCTTGTGCCATCTCCCACAAGCTCGTTCATACGATCACTAAGTATGCTATTTGCTTCGCTTCGTACTTCCAACTTTTGTTTCAAATCATCGATATCTATCTTGCACTCAATTAACGCTTTCATTATGTCCTTATTGAAATCGTTTCTGGTACCATTGTAATATTTTTCAGAATGTATACCTTCCTTGATAGACTTGGCATAAGCCTCATCGCTTACTCGCTCTAATGTTCTTATTGGTGTATTGTCTTTTTCTTCAGAATCATATTTCCACAACAATCGTGCTACCCTCAAAGGGAAATTATTAAGATCCCATTTAAAGTCTCGGTACGACTCCTTTTCATCTTCGGTCCAATCAGCATATGATTTTTCGATTGGAAAAGCACTAAATCTAGTTTCGTAGCTAGATTGAATTTTTTCTGGATTGGCTATTATTTTAGGATTCATATATGTAGTTTATCATTATTAAGATTTTAGACCAGTTGATTTGGGGAGGACCGACTTCCGTAGAAACTTCTTTAAGAAGAAAACCCGCCGCAACTTTCATTGCTAAGCGGGCTTATGGGTTTTGACACACTCTATTCTTCGTCTTCGTACTGACACTGACAGAACTCTGGTAGATGTCCGCAGATTGAACATCTCTCATTGGCATGTTCGAGCCACAAGGGAATTTCTTCTTCCTCGGGGCCGGGCAGTCCCATTTGTGGAACTTCGAGCTTGTAGTCATCTTCGTCCGAAGTGCAGGTGCACCTCGAACCAATATGTCCACAATCTCGACATGAATCTTCATATGGATATTTGTCCGATAGATCCTCGTAGCAATCGAAATGTTTCATTCTTTCACTTTCGAGTGCTTCCATCTGCTGGTAATACTCTTCCGGTAACAGTTGATCGTCCGCCGATTGACGTAACTTTTCATCTGCAATGGTGGAGTACCACTTTTCGATCTGCTTATTCAACTTGTAATTTCTGTAACTCTGAACTAACCTTTCAATAATAGACATAATATTCCTTTGTTTTTACCGACGGGATTGCCGATAATTAGGAATACTCACTCTTTCTTGCACCCTTGGGAGGTGTGGGAGAATGCTAGCTCGGTTGCCGCCGTACCCAGTAATGGCAACTTTGTCTTCCTCAAACCGCGGGAAGTAGGCTAGATAACATGGCAAACCTTTTGTAATTATAGCATACCACACAATTAATGTCAAATGCTATAGGCGAAAGTATATATTTAAAGCCATATTTTGGAATTTTAGAGGGGTGGGACTTGGAACGTGAGATTAATGCGGGACTTGGGCTCGGGATAGAAATTAAGTATGCTTTAAAAATCCAATTAAGTAAGCAATGGCAAACACTAGAGAAAGTATTTTCACAAGTAAGATACCACCCTTTTTGCCTAAGTAAATATAACCAATTCCAAAAAAACCAATCAATATTGGTAACATCATCACAATGAAAACTTTAATGAAAGGAAGCAGACCATAGGAAAACTTTTTATCAAACATATTAAAATAGCTCATTGACGCAAAGAACAGCACAATGCTAAATAAACATATAAAACCTCCAATTAATCTTTGTTTTTTATAAATTTCCATATTTCAAATATTATTATATTATTCTGCTCTCGATCAGGAAATCTTTTCCATTACATGGATCGTATAGGTTTCGTATCGTACTCACTTTATTCCGTGGAATATACTTAACCTTTTTGAGTCCTTGTCAAAGTTTTGCTTTGAGTAGTAAAATCTTCCTCGATAATTCTTGCTGCCGATCAGGGAACCTCTATCCTTACAGGAGCTCTACACTTTTCGTATTTTTTCAAATGATTACATTTTCAAAAATATACTCAAAGTTTTCGAGTCCCTGCTTAAGTGCTTCAAGCACTTAAGGCAGAAAAATGCTTCGCTTTTGCTGCCGATCAGGGACTCGAACCCCAATAACATCCTTCAGAGGGATGTGTCCTACCATTAGACGAATCGGCAATGTAAGCACATCATACTAGAAAAATGACTTTTTTCAAGGGTAGATTAATTGATAACCAGTAAAAAATAATTAATAACACAGAACATGGATTCTCGCCTTCGCAAGAATGACAGATACAAAAACAGCGATTTTTTCTTCGGGAAAATCGCTGTTTTGTTTTTGAATTATAAACTGGATTCTATTCCTAATTCATAATTCTTAATTCCTAATTCTGTTTCCCTCTGATCTGAACCGCCCGTGCTGTCACACTTCCATCTGCATATTTTTTTACTGATTGTCGTGGCCATGTAATTTTTTTTCTTTATTGATTTCGTACTGAGCTTCTTTTGCTAATTCTAGGAAAGTCTCTAATTCACTATAATTTAGCCTTCTTGCTTTGTAGTCCTTTATACAAAATACTCCAACAGGTAGGCCTGTTTGTTTATGATATAAATTTATTCCCGCATAAAATCTAATTGGATGCTGGGCTTTTACATGGGGGTTATCATAAAAATTTAAGTCTTTAAAAGTGTCTTCTATAATAAAAATATCACTTGCAAGAAGCGCGTGCCCGCAAAAAGAGATATCTCTAGGGGATTGTTTGATATTTATTCCTTTAAAAGATTTAAACCATTCTCTGTCTTTGTCAATTATTGTTATTGTAGAAATTGGGACTTTAAGTTCTTCAGTAGCTGTTCGTGTAATTTTATCAAAACGTTCTTCTGGTTTAGTATCTAGAATATCTAACGACCTTATTATCTTTAGCCTGTCTTCCTCTTGTGGATGTAAGGAAGGTCGTTTCATACCTTAAGTTTGTGCTTAATGAAAAGGAATGTCAAGACCTAATCAAGTATAAAATATGGAGCATTTGATATGGTGGCTTATAGCCTTAATTTTTGCAAACGACCACTAGATTTCGTGGGTTTACCCCTGTAATGTCTATTGGAATGATCCCTTTGATTTTTAGCTGTTCTCCAATCAAGATCCGTTTTGCCATATCTAGCTCTTCTTTGTTTTCATTTTTCATAGCAATTATAACTCCATTTTTGTGAATAAAAGGGATACAGAGTTTTATGAGCTCGGGTAGGGCAGTTACCGCGCGGGCTGTAACTACATCAAATTTTTGATTGAAGTTTTTGTCGAGAGAAAGTTTTTCTGCTCTTTCGTTTATTGTTTTTGCATTTGAAAGATTTAGTAGTCCTATGCCTTTTTCAATGAAAGAAACTTTTTTGCCAATAGATTCTACCATTGTGACTTTTATATCTGGTCGAGCTATCGTAATAGGGAGTCCTGGAAATCCAGCACCGGAACCAATGTCTATTATACTTTTTGTATTTTCCGGTATAGCTTTAAGGAGGGTGAGTGAGTCTAGGAAATGTTTAAGGTAGACTCCATCAATATCTCTTATTGCTGTGAGATTTATAACTTTATTTGTTTCAAGCAAAAAATCTGCAAGTTTGGCAAATTGATCAAGCTGTTGCTCGCTCAATTCAATCCCCGCATATTCTTTTGCTAATTCCTTGAAATTATCCATTAGAAGATTCTAGCATAAAATCAAATCAATAACACTTTTCCTCTACAATATAATTATACCGGCCGGTATAATTATATTGTAGAGGAAAGTCAGTAAAGCTGTGGTTCTTAAAATTGGTACATAGGTGCTATTTGTGATAGATTGGAAGCTAATGGAAAATAAAAATACATCTTGGGGGAATGTTTCCGACTGGTATGATGCTACTGTAGAAGACGGGGATAGCTATCAGCAAAAAGTTATACTTCCAAATTTACTTAGGATTGTAGAGCCTAAAAATAGTGTGAAGATTTTGGATGTGGGTTGTGGCACGGGAGTTTTTGCTCGAGCTTTTGCAGAAAAAGGAGCTAATGTTTTAGGTGTTGATATTGGGAAAGAGCTTATTGAAATTGCGGAGAAAAAATCTGGCGGTGTGATAAAACAAAATATTTTAGGGCAGATTAAATATTTTGTCGCTTCTGCGGATGATCTTTCAAAAATAAAAGAAAAAGATTTTGATATAGCAACTATTGTGCTTGCAATTCAAAATATGAAAAATTTAGACAAGGTGGTAGGGGAAGTATTTCAAAAAATAAAAAAGGGTGGTAAATTAGTTTTAGTTATTAATCACCCAGCTTTTAGAATTCCACAGAATAGTGATTGGTATTATGACGAAAAAGATAAAATTCAATACAGAAAAATTGCTCGTTATATGAGTGAAATAGAAATTCCTATTTTGATGAATCCCGGAAACAAAAATAGTAAAAAAACATATTCATTCCACCGCCCTTTGCAAGTATATTTTAAATCTTTAGCAAAGAATAGTTTTGTTATTACAAAACTTGAAGAATGGATTTCTCATAAAGAAAGTCAAAAAGGGCCAAAGAAAAATATAGAAGATAGTGCAAGGAAGGAGATTCCTATGTTTATGTGCATCGTTGGGCGGAGTACCGCCCCGCAGACTAACGCAGACTAAAGTCACGAGTATTTTTCTGTTGAAAAATCTCTCGACCCCGACTCGACCAAAAGTATTTTTCTACTGAAAAATCTTTTCGTCATACCTCAGCTCGTCAGCTTCCGGTCTTGCATTCGGGTACCTCCCCGAACTCACCGTCGCGCTCCGTCTTTGAAATTGAAACCCTTCAATTTCAACAGACTAACGCTGAAAGAAAGACTCATAAATGCAATAGTATTGTGTATGATACTATTAGATTTTTACTACATTATAATGTAGTAAATTTTGCGTATAGAACACCTTGAACACATAGAACATTTAGAACAAGTTCATAATATTGATTTTGAGGATTTTTAGTGTTAATCTTCCCTCGGGACTTGGGCTTATTAGGCCCGAGAAGCTCTTGAAAATTCAAAATTAGAAAGGTTTATTGTGAATAAAAAACCAAAAATAAAGAAAATCAAACCATCTGTTGGACTTATTTTAGTGGCAAAGGAGCCTAAAACAGATCGTCTCATTGCTGTTTTAAGGACTAGGGCTACAATAAAATTTTGTGAAGTCTGGGAAGAACATCCGTGGCCTCGCGCTTGTCAAGTTTCTGTTCATGGGAAATCATTGTGTTGGGAAACTCCGACACAAACACTCCACCGAAAAGCAAAAGAACAATTAGGAGAGCGTTTTTATAATATTGCCAGACTAGACGATAGAGAGTTTCGTCTTCTTGTAGAAGACAACAGAAGGAAAGTTAAAACCTATGGTTTGTGTGTTCGACAAGAATATATAAGGCACATAAGGACAGATTCTTCATCTTTTGGTATCAGAATTTTTTACCTTGATCAAATTAGTAAAATTCGTCCACTTAGGAGGGCTGACAGGTGGAAGAAAATTACTGATTTGGATGAGGTGGCTATGTTTCCTGATGAAATCAGGGCACTTAAAAAAATTCGTGGAAATCGGCAACTTCTTTCATTTCTTTATCGTCATCATTGACATTCCGAGACCCTGCAACTTGTTGCAGGGTCTTTTTTTACTTAGTGTCTTTAATTTTAAATGCGAAGCGCACACTCAATAATATAATAATTCCAAAAACTGCAAAAATATATCTATAATCTAAAAAGATAAGAAGAAAACTTCCTATGATAGGGCCTATAATATATCCGAGTGGTCCAGCTGTGCGGAATGCGCCAATTAAATTTTGATTTGAAGAATTAATTTTTTTAAAAAAGTAGCTCTCTGTGGTAACTTCCATTAAGCTTGCTCCAATTCTTGAAACAAATAGAATACCTGTCCAAATTAAAAAGTCTGCACTTGTAATTGAGGACATTGCAAGCAGGCCGAGAGCGGAAATTATAAATCCTGTAATGAGTAATTCTTTTTCTCCAAGTTTTTTATCAGCAATATTTCCAATGGGTATTTCAAGTAAAACAAAAGGAAGAAGGGCAATACTTATCATAAGTCCAAGTTGTTGCCAGTTGAAACCTATTTGCTCGTATAAATAAATAGGAACATAAATAACAACCCAAGAATAAAAAATTTGTAAAATAAGGTTTGAGATATAAATATTTCTTATATTTTTATCTTTTATAAAAGTTTGTATTCCGTTTCCAATGTGAATATGGTGAAAATTATCATCCTTAACTTTTTTAAAATATCTTGCGGTTATATATATTAGTGGCAAGAGGGCTATAGCAGAAAGAGCGTAAACAGTTTTGAAATTTCCTTCCACAAGTATGGAGCCTACAATTACTGGAGATATAACACCGATCATACTCATTACCGTGAGGAATATTCCTCTCACACGTCCAACCTCTTCATTTTTAGACGTGTTTTCAAGTAAATTATCAAGATTTAATATCATGATTGGATTTATTGAGTTGTGAATTGTAAAAATTGTGATAATCCAGAATATATCTTTTGATAAAACAAGTAAAAATAATAGAATGATATCAAGCCAATATATCCATATCATCATTTTGTAATTACCGAAGCGTTCTAGAAAACGGCTAGATAAGAGAAATAAACAAATACTAATTGCTCCACTTATTGCATAGATAAGTCCAATACTTTTTTCTCCAATAAACTGCTGTAAGAATGAGGAGTTTATATATGTTGTGAGGTAGTAGTGGAATGACAAAAATAATGTAGCTATATAAATATAGGTAAGCACATTAATTTTTTTAGATTTTAGAAGAAGTTTGTACAAGGTAGTTGCTGTTAGATATTTTAATATTTTTTATTATCCTCGACCTTATCAGTCTGAAAATAAATCCGTATCTAATTCATGGATTCAAATTCCTACCGACTGGATTCCGGCCTTCGCCGGAATGACAGAGGGGACAAGGATAACTATAGGGAATCATGAATTCAAGTCTGCGTCAGTCTGCGTATAGTCCGCGTAAGTCAAGAATATTTTTCTGGTGAAAAATTTCCTGACCACGTCTCACTCGCCTTCGCTCGCTCCGACCTTGCGCTTGGGTCCTTCCCCAAGCTCACTGCGAGGACAGTAATCTGTCCTACTATACGCCTAGTATTACAGGAATCACAATTGGACGCTTTGCAGTTTGTTGGAAAAGGAATTTGCCCACAGCGTCTGCAACTTGGTCTTTTGCATAATCGAAATCTATAGGGTGCTGACCCTCCACTGCGTCTTCAACTGTTTTTTTGATAATAAATCTTGCTTCACGGAGCAGGTCCTGGGATTCTCTCAAGTACACAAAACCTCGAGAAATAATATCTGGAGATTTTTTAATTTTCCCTGTTGTGGTATTTACACTAGCTACAACCACAAAGATTCCATCTTCTGAAAGTGTTTGTCTATCGCGAATAACAGCTTCCTGAACATTTCCAATAGAAAATCCGTCAACTGCCACTAAACCATCACCTGCTTTTTCTTTTCGTATAGATATTTTTTGACCATTTGTGATTTCCACAATAGAACAGTCATCGGCAACAGCAATACTTTCTTTTGGCATACCTAAAGATTCAGCGAGATCAGCATGCAAGCGAACATTATAATGACTTCCGTGGACTGGAATAAAGAATTTTGCTTTAATTTTTTTATGTAACCATTCAATTTCACCTCGATTTGCATGGCCAGTTGAGTGAATGAAAACCTCTGAAGTTCGATAGTGAATTATTTTTGCACCTTGTCTCGCAATATTATCTTTTAATTTTGCTACCGCTTTTTCATTACCGGGGATAATAGAAGAAGAGAACAATACTGTGTCTCGGTCTGTAAGGCGAAAATATTTATGTGTTTTTGTTGCCATACGCATAAGTGCAGCAAATTCATCGCCTTGAGCTCCTGTGGCGAGTACAACAATTCTATCTGGTGGATATTTATCTAAATCTTGGCCATTAATAATTGTGTCCTTTTTGATTGTTATCATCCCTGCAATTTGTGCAATTTCAATATTTTCTTTCATTGCTCTCCCTTCGATAACAATTTTTTTACCAAGAGACTCAGCAATTTGAATAATTTTCATTGTTCGCTGAAATTGAGAAGCAAAAGTACCAATGATAAGTCTGCCTTTTATTTCTCTAATTATATTTTCTAGATTTTCATGGACTAGGGTTTCTGGTGTAGAAAAGCCCGGGTTTTCAATATTTGTTGAGTCGGCCATAAGCAGTAAGCTTTTATTGTTTTCAAAAATTGAGTATTCAGCTTCCTCTCTAGCTGTTGGTACACCATTAACATGTTCGAGTTTAAAGTCTCCTGGAGTAACAATTGACCCCCACTCTGTTTCAATGGCAATACCCATCGAGTCTGGAATTGTGTGTGTCACACCGAAAAGTTTTATTTTTGTTTTACCTAATATTATTGTGTCATTTTTTTCAACAATTTTTATATTTAGTGGTGCGAGATGTGGAAACTCTGCCTGACGTTTTTGTATCATTAAAGAAGTTAGATTTCGTGTGTACATTGGTGGGTTACCAATTCTTGGCATAACATAAGGAATTGCACCTATGTGGTCGAGATGGGCGTGGGTAATTAGTATTCCTCGAATTTTTTCTTGTCTATCTTCTAAGTATTGTGTATTTGGAATAATATAGTCAATTCCGGGAGTGCTATCATCTTTAAATTGAAAGCCTGCATCAATAATAATGATGTCATCTTTATTTTCGATGGCAGTCATATTTCGTCCAATTTCTTCTACTCCACCAAGTGGAATAATACGAATTACATTATCAGCAATTGGCGGGATATTATCCTTTGCTCGAGGAAATGGTTTTGGCCCATGTGTTGGTCTTGCGGTAGGCATTTTTACATGGCCCCCTCGAAAGTTCATAGGCTTTCGTGTTTGCTGGCTTCTTTGTGCTGGATTTCGAACAACAAATTTTTGATTTGTATTCTGAATGGGCGTACGGTTTGGTCGTAAGCTTGATGGTCTAGCTATATTTTGTGAAAAACTTGGACGAGGAGATTGTGAGGGCGTGGCTGTTGGAATAGAATTTCTATTCATTGGGTTAAAAGATGTTCGCGCCTGTGTATTGAAGTTTTTTGTGGGCGCTGAATTAACGCGCGCATGATAAGGTGTGCGATGTTGTCTGTTATTATTTTGTGTGCGGGCTCCAGTGTTTCCACCTTGTGCTCCTTGTTGATTTTGATCGGGCATTTGCTTAATCTCTTAAGAGATAGTTATTTATAATTATTTTTAATTTATTTTATATCTCGGCACTAATTCACTTAACTCGACACGAATTACGAATGGGGAGCGAATGACACAAATGGAATTCTGAATCCAGTATTTTGCATTGTCATTCCGGCGAAGGCCGGAATCCAGTCGGTAAGAATCTAAATTTCTGAATTAAATACAAATACATTTTCAGACTGGATTCCTGCCTTCGCAGGAATGACAGAAGTGGTGTATTGCATTCCATTCATGGCATTCGTCGTAGTTCATTCGTGTCATTCGCTGTATTTATTCATGTATTAGTGTCGTGTTAATTTATTCGTGTATTAGTGTCGTGTTTTATCGAAACACACTCCAAACATGGTCTGTTTCTATATACCATTTTTCTATATCAGCAAATCGGTCACTTGGAAGTACTATTTTCCCAACAGAAAACCCTTTTATTTCTGTTGGTAAAATATAAATGAAATCAGGTGAATACATAAATACTGCTGGCATATCTGTTAGAATTTCTTTCTCAATTTGTTGGTACATTGTTGTTCTTTTGTTTAAATCATTTGTTATCCGAGAGTCTTCGAGAAGTTTGTCTATTTTTGTATTTGTATACATTGAAATATTTAATCCTGGATCGTTGCGTTGTGACGAATGCCAAAAGGCATATAAATCAAGTTCTCGCCCAACTACTTCACCAAAAAATAGAGCATCATATTTTCTCGGGCGAATTATAGTTTGGTTAAGATCTGTCATTTCAAAAATATTTATATCAATTTTTGCACCAAGTGCCTCCCATTGTTTTTTTATAATTTCAGCAGATTGTTTTAGCTCCGTTGCATCTCCGGTTGAAATTGTAAAGGCCAAAGTTTCTGTTTTTGCCTTTGTTTTCAATTCGTATATACCTTCTGCATTTTTCTTCCAGCCAGCTTTTTCTAGAATAGCCTGGGCATTACTTACAGAAGATTCATTTGTAGTTGAATTAATTGAAGTACTTTTTGCTAAACCTTGGGGAATTGGACTTAAAGCTTCTGTTCCAAAACCATGTAATGTTTCTTCTAAAATTGCTCTACGGTCTGTCACAATATTTAATGCTAAACGTACTTCTTTATGTGTAAAAATAGGATTATGATTTTGATTAAAGAAGATCGCAAATACTTGCGGTAGGGGATAACGCTCTATATTTGAGCCAGTTTTTTCTAATGCCTGTGCTGTTTCTCCAGAAATTGAATGAAATGATTTAAAATCTCCTTTTTTATATGCATCGACAAGGGTTTTTTCATTTTGATAAAAATTTAATTTAATTGAGTTTATATATGGGGTACCTAAAGTGTAATGATTAAACGACTCTAAAGTTATACTTTCAGGAATTCCAGATCCATTTCTTGACACTTTGGAAATTTTATATGGGCCAGAACCTATCGGTTCAATATTAAATTGGCTAAATGCAAATTCATCTGTGCCAGCATCTTTCCATATGTGTTTTGGCAAAATGCCCAATGTGGTATTTTCTATAAAAGGAACATATGTTTGTTTTAGAGTGAATTGTATTGTTTTATCACTAATTTTTTCTACACTAACACCATCCCAGTTTGCACGTTTTGGACTTTTTAAACTCGGGTCTTGAATTTTTTGAATTGTAAAAAGAATATCATCTGCAGTAACTTTTGCACCATCGTGAAATACTGCGTTTTCTATAATGTTGAAGGTGTATGTTTTTCCATCGTCAGATATAGAATAATCTGAAGCTAAGTCTGGAACAAATGTTCCATCTGGTTTTGCTTTTAAGAGTCCTGAATAAACTAAAGATGAAAGATCTCTGTCTGTGTCAGAAAAAGCTAGGGTTGGGTTTATGTATCTTGCTGTGCCTATCAAACCCTCAGTCAAAGAACCTCCTTTTTTCGGAATTTCTGTAAGGAAAAGTGAATTAACACTAGAGATTGTTGTGAAAGCAGTAATTAGAGCAATAATTAATAATAGTGAAAAAACAGATTTTTCACCTAAACTAAATGAGGTAATTGCCTTGCGAATTGAATCGCGTATTAATGCTATTCTATTTTTCACGATAGATAAAAATGATCAGACACAAACAAGCCTTGTTAAACTAGTCGTGTATTATTAGTAAAGAAATGAAATGAGTGATGTTGCTGCAAAAAGTATTGCAAGAACTATGGTTGCGTTGAAAAGGAATTTTTCAAATCCGCGACGAGTGTGATATCCAGCTTCGAAACTATCTGAACCGCCAAGCGCCCCTCCCACACCAGCTGCGCTATATTGCAAAAGAACACCGGCAATAAGAAGTACGGAAATAACAATTTGTATATAGGGTAATATAGTAGCAATACTCATTTAGATACCATGATAACAGAAGTATAAAATAAATGCAAATAGCGGGTCACCATGCTATAATATCTATATTAGAAGTAATCTTAATAATTATGACTATCTTATATATTATTTTAGGGGTTGTTGCGCTTTTCATTTTGTGGGCGGTAGTTGCTTACAATAGTTTTGTTTCCTATGTAAATAGGACTAAGGAGGCTTGGGCAGATATTGAGGTTCAGCTTAAAAGACGATATGACCTTATTCCAAACTTAGTAAATACCGTAAAGGGATATGCGACTCATGAATCTGGAGCTTTTGAGAAAGTTTCAGAAGCAAGAAGCAAGGCAATGCAATCAGGCGGTTCGCTCGCAGAAAAAGGTGAAGCAGAAAATGCTTTAACTGGAACATTGAAATCTTTGTTTGCTATTTCAGAGGCATATCCAGATTTGAAAGCAAATACAAACTTTCTTGAACTTCAACGAGAACTTTCAGATACGGAAAATAAAATTCAATCAGCCCGAAGATTTTACAACGGTAACGTTCGAGACTTGAACATTGCAATTGAATCTTTCCCAGGAAATGTTATTGCAGGAGTATTTCATTTTTCAAAAATGGAATTGTTTGATCTTGCGGACAATGACGAGGCGCAGAAGCCGGTCGAGGTGAAGTTTTGATTTAATTATATGGAAGGAGCCTCACAGCCAATAAATGAAGCAGAGGTGTTTGATAAAAATTTAGCATTTGTTCTTCGGCTTGCAGAAGCGGAGGTACCTGATGAAGAAGAGTTAATTCGAAATATTTCAAAAATTATTGAAAAAACTATGAAAGAAACAAACAGGCCTGAGTTTTTAGATAGAATAGATCCAGGAGCTTATCATCCGGAAACAAAATTATTATCAGAGAGAGGTAGAGAAAGATTAAATAAAGCAATAGATATGTTTACTAATAAATTTAATTAGTCTATGGCTACGTTATATACTCAACAGTCTAATAATGTGCGAAAAACATGGTTTCTTATGGCGATATTTTTAGCTATCGTTGTTGCTATTGGGTATTTCGTGAGTTACTACTACAACAACCCCGCAATTCTTTATATTGCGATTATTTTTAGTATGGTGATGAATATTACTAGCTACTGGTTTTCAGATAAAATTGCTCTAGCTTCAACAGGTGCAAAAGAGGCGAGTGAAAGTGAATATTTGGAGCTTCATAGAATTCTTGAAAATCTTTCAATTACCGCAGGGCTTCCGAAGCCGAGACTTTATATCATAGATGATATGGCACCAAATGCTTTCGCAACAGGGAGAAATAAAGAACATTCTGCTGTTGCTGTCACAAAAGGACTTTTACAAATGTTAGATAAGAATGAGCTTGAGGGTGTGATTGCTCATGAGCTTGCTCATATTGGAAATAGAGATATTTTGCTTTCTACTGTGGTCGTGGTGCTTGTCGGCTTTATTGCAATGCTTTCTGATATGTTTTTACGAATGTCCCTTTTTGGTGGAAGGGATAATGATAATAAGGGGGGAGGGGCGCTTATGATTTTGGGTATTGTTTTTGTCGTTCTTTCACCGATTATCGCCACGATTATACAGCTCGCCATTTCTCGAAAAAGAGAATTTTTGGCAGATGCTTCAGGCGCACTTCTTACAAGATATCCAGAAGGGCTAGCAAATGCATTGCAGAAAATTAGTACATATAGTCAACCAATGCAAAAAGCATCGAATGCTACAGCCCATATGTTTATTTCGAATCCTTTTGGCGGAAAAGTGATGAAAGGAATGGCAAAGTTGTTTATGACTCATCCACCGGTGGAGGAAAGGGTGAATGCTTTGCTTGGAATGAAGTAATTTTCTTGCTTCTGTCATTGCTGACCTGACCGGCAATCCATGCCTTGTATTAAAATTCGAAATTCGAAGCACGAAATCCGAAACAAATCTAAAATTCTAAATAATAAATTTAAAAACAAATACTTTTCAGACTGGATTCCGGACTAAATCCGGAATGACAACTGAAGTCATTAAAATAAAAATATGAACGAACTTGAAAATCGAAAAGGTAAGGCGGATATTAATTTTTTTGATAGGTTAATAGCAAATACTGTTTTGCCCTTTGTGCCCAGAACTGTTCGACCAAATGCTATTACAATTTTTCGTTTTGTTTGTATTCCTTTTGTAATTTATTTTTTCCTCACTGAAAGTTATTTGTGGGGAACTATCATTTTTATTCTCGCTGCACTTTCAGATGCTCTCGATGGAGCGATGGCACGAGTGCGCCACCAGATCACAAGTGAAGGAAAATTTTTTGATCCACTTGCTGACAAACTTCTTGTGGGTTCGGCCTCTTTTATTTTAATCAGTCGTTATATAAGTTGGCAACTTGCACTTTTGATAATTTTGCTTGAGCTTATGATTATTTCAATTGCTTTATATAAAAAACGCACAATGAAGCATGTTGTTATTCAAGCCAGGCTTTCTGGGAAATTAAAAATGGTCTTACAGTGTGTGGGTATAATTTTGCTTCTATTTTTTATTCTTACAAAAATACCTATTTTATTGACTATTTCAACAATTACTCTTTGGTTGGCTATCGGCTTCGCTGTCGTCTCTATGTTTGCATATAATTCGATTTAATATTTTTTTTAGTTCATTTTCGAAAATCCCTCTGAACAACCAGGTTTTCCACATATAATAAAAAAGCGAACCACCTAGGTAGTTCGCTGTTGTTGTCGATTTTCACCAGTCGAGATCCGGCTCGCATTTGATGTTCCAAAGATCTTCTTTGGGAAAACTCCGGATCATTTCGCCAAGCCCAGTGTTCATAATACTCTTGGAACACAAAATACCACTTTCGTTCCTTAGTCTTATGACCTCATCGTCTGTGAGTAGAGCAACACCGAGCCATGCCGGAATCATTTCGCTTCTTTCTAAGAAGTCATAAATCGGGTCGAGGAAGCCACTAACGTCCTGAATTACGATCTTTTCATACTCCTTATACATTAACCTTCTCAAATTTTTGAATTTTCGAGCTGGTTCAGAAGAATTAAACGAAACATAGCCGGCTTCAGCAGACTCTTCGCAAAGGGCAACTATGGTCCTGAAAGTTCGGTCTCGTTGGTTTATTCCAAACCAATCCATTTGCTCGGAGAGTTCAGCACTACAAACCCAGTCAAGTCGCCGAAAATCATTGTAGTCAGCAAAGAGGTAGGCAATCTTGTCAGAATTATTAATTACCCAAGCCTCTTGTGACATATTTGGCTTTGCATTGGCTCCAGAGTGACCGTGCATTGCTTCAAGGGTTTGATATGTGCAGTTCATGCCCATGCCAAGCCTCTCAATATGCTGGGCAATAACCACACCCATTGTTTCGTGAGTAAAATTTGCACCAACTCTTTGTTGAATATAATGCTCTCCCTGGTGACCAAAAGGAACGTGTCCAGTATCATGACCTGTTGAACCTGAAAGCCCGAGTCCAACATTCAGGCCTAAATGGTCTGTGATTTGGGTGGTAATTCCTGACACCTCATTGGTGTGGGTTGCCCTATCTCTAACATGTGGACGGTTCGGGCCAGATGCAACTTGATTTTTGTGACCCATCCTTCTGTGTGCTTTGGAGGCTACAATGTCAGAATAGTCTCTAAGAAACGGATCACCTACAGCTTGAAAATCTAATTCTCGTTTATATCTCCTTCGGTATTCTGTGGTTTTCAATTCACAGAGTGCCCCTTTTGTTGCTATGTAGCGAGCAAGCAGGTCTTTGTCTGATATATCTCTCATTTTGTACTCCTTTTTTGTTGTTGTTGAACTGTTTACTAAACATCATACAATCATATTGAGATAAAAAGTCAAATAATTTTGGTATTAACAAAATTTTTAAATATGGTAACATTGGAGTGGGCAAGTAACAACAGGCGGCGATGTACATCTTGGCAACTTGATGGACACAGGTTCGATCCCTGAAACTGGACCGATATAAGTTTTTTTGTACTCAGAATAAGTGGGAGACTTGGAAGTACTTTTTCCGGAGAGTGTGGAGTCACCAGTGAGATACCACCTGCTTATAAACAAATTGAGGTTTGTTGCCTAAGGGCTACCATTTTCGCGGTAGCCCTTCCTTTGTTGCGTATATTTATATAATGTGGTATAAATTTTGTGGATTAAGAATAGAAACAACCAGCCCAAAAAACACATATGAAGACGTTTATGAAAAGGATTCTGAATACCGTTGTCACTGCCCCCATTTTTCTCTTTATTATATATTTTATTGGGGAAACAATCCTCTCAAATATTTTCTGGTTTTTGGAATTTGAAAGACCAAGTTTTCAGAACCTCAATGCTGTCGGTGCTCTATCTCTTGGAGTGACTTTCTTCGTTTTACTCGTTCTCGGAATAATCTTCTGTGGATTTTGTATCCTAGAGATTTTAATTACTGGGAATGGTCTTCTTTGGAAGAGGATTGAGGAAGAAGATTTTGAGCATCCAATAAATAGAAAAATTTTCAACGTCCGTAATACGAACAAATTTATTTGGAGACTCGACCCTGTTTTCAAGGGTCGAAGACCGATATATCCTTTCGTTTAGTATTTTTCCCCCGCTTGAGTACAAGCGGGGGATTTTATTTTGCGGTGTTTGTTGGACAAAGTTCGAAACTATTTCGAGCAAAATCCAAATGATTAAAACTAATAAAATGGACTCGGCAGGGCGAAACAATTTGTCTGGGGTTTCGGATTCGCCCTGCCTCGACTGATTTCCCGCCCGCAGGAGGGGTCTGGGGAGGAATGCGGGCGGGATTCGGACTGGGCGTTTTCGGAAAAAATTTTTGTGCCAGTGAAACTGGCGCGCCACCTAAGATTTCTTCTCTACTATTCTATCAGTAACATCTTTTTCTGGATAATACGGATATATTTTTTCTAAAATCAATCTTTCAATTTTTTTCAATTCTTGCTCTGATTTTGGTTTTTCTAATTCCGTATTAACTTCGTGGGCTAACTCATCGTATTCCGATTCTGGAATATTGTTTTGTTTAAATCCACAATTTTTCATCAAATCCAAAATCAGATTTCCTTTTAGGGTTTTATTTTCATTTGCTCTTAGAATGCCATTGAAAAATTTATTAACCATTTCTCTGTCTTCAACAACAATTTTGTCTGATTTTCCTGCAACAAAATCGTCAATCGATTCTTTTATTTTTTTAACAATACGCCCATTGCCCTGCAATCCAGTCCTTTCTGAAACTCGTATGAGTGAAGTTATTGTATAGTCGTAATTCTTAGCTACTTGTCCGCGCAACTCCTCAACATTTTTTCCAAATCGTATATCTTCGCCTCCCGCTATTCTGGGCATACCATTAACCATTGCCCAAGCTTTTGCCGTTACGGCCATATTTGCGCCCGCTTGCAATGCCCCTTCTTTTTGAAACTTGAAATTTGGTTCACCAGAATAATCTTCTTTGGGGCCATCTTTGCCCATGTAAATATCAAAAGCTTTTTTCATCAACTCCTGATTGGGCAATGAGGGATCAATTTCAAACTCTAAATTACCAGAAACCCCGTTGATTTTATGTTGTTCAAATGATTGAATTAACGACTTTATAAAATTGCGGGAAAATGTGCAGTCGCAATCAGTAATTGCTATCGCACCCTCAGTATTACCAGAAGATGTCATAAATCTATCAACAATTTCCGCGCCAGCTCTATCTCTTGCGACACCAACATTATTTTCCTCCTCTGAAGTATTGGGTGAAGATTTATCAATTACATTTATTTTAATTTGTGATTTTTTTATTTTTTCTATTTGTTCAATCTGTTCTTCCGTTAAATTCTTTGGCGCATCTTCAGATTCACCATTTATAAATTTTATTAAATTTATTGCCTCTTGATTTGCCAAAAAAGCAGTGGACTTTTGATCTGCGTCCGTTCTGCGGTTATTAACAACTAAATCAATCTCAAATAAACTGGAATCTACTTCTTCTTGCTCAGCCAATGAAGACAAAGAACTCAATATATCTGAAGCACTTTCGTTATAGGCAGGAATCATAACCGCAACCTTGCAATCTCGGTTCATTGGCCGCGAAATGAACGATTCTGGTTTTTCACTCACCAAAGTTCGATTAAGATATTCTAAAATATTTTTCTCTGCCATAAGGCGATCATAATTTTCGTTTTCTTTTTGCGCTCGTTCTATTGTCGAATCCACCATATTTTGATGAATTTTTGTTTTTGATTCTTCAGATAACGGTTGACCCAAACCAGATTCAAGCTTGCTTAATTCAGTTTGATATTCTTCTTCTCTTGCTTTTTGGATTTCCACTATTTCTCCCTCAGATTTTGGTGAATAATTAAAACTACCTAATTGTTGGTCAATTAAATTTATCCGCTCTACTCTTTGCTGTTCGGGTGTTATCTTTTTTTCACCTTCAGCAACAGTATGCTCCATTTCGGTTTTTGGTTGATTTTGTTCTTCCGTATTATTCATAGTTTATCATTTTAATAAATCATCAACTGAAACATCTAACGCTTTGGCTATTTTCTGTAAAGTATCGATTGTGGGATTAGTAATTCCACTTGTTTCAATTTTGATAATTGAATTATAAGAAACATCGGCTAATTTTGAGAGCCGATCTTGAGACAAGCCTTTGGCTTGTCTCAGTTTCTTTATGTTCTTGCTGATTTTATTCTCTTGTGCCATACTTGTATTATAATACTATTATTGATAGAATAAAGTTATGCGAACTTATATTGAAATCATATTATTAGAATACATCTTTTCTTTAATTTTAACAAGGAAATTTTGTTTATTGTGCGCGCCAGTTTCACTGGCACAAAAATTTTTTCCGAAAACGCCCAGTCCGAATCCCGCCCGCATTCCTCCCCAGACCCCTCCTGCGGGCGGGAAATCAGTCGAGGCAGGGCGAATCCGAAACCCCAGACAAATTGTTTCGCCCTGCCGAGTCCATTTTATTAGTTTTAATCATTTGGATTTTGCTCGAAATAGTTTCGAACTTTGTCCAACAAACACCGCCAAAATTGAAAATCGGAATCGGAAGCAAAAATGCGGTCGGCGCGAAGCGCCGTCTGTTCTGAATTCCCCCCAAAAAATCCTGATTCTGAAAGGGTTCGCCACGCTCCGCGTGGCTCCTCGTTTGCCAATACAATTCTATGAATAATCAAACCAAAAAGTTTTTCATTTATACTCGCAAGTCTACGGACGACAAAGACAGACAAGTCCGCAGTATTTCTGACCAATTAGCGGAATTGAAAAGTTTAGCGTTGAAAGAACAAATTGATGTTGTTGATGTCTTTGTCGAAAAGCAGACCGCCAAAATACCAGGTCGCCCTGTGTTTAACGAAATGATGTTGAGAATGGAAGCGGGCGAAGCGTCTGGTATTTTGGCGTGGCATCCCGATAGACTTGCGAGAAATAGTGTTGATGGTGGAAAAATTATTTATCTCGTTGATACTGGCGTAATCGTAGAAATGAAATTTCCAACTTTTTGGTTTGATCCGACACCGCAAGGAAAATTCATGCTTTCAATCGCTTTTTCGCAATCCAAGTATTATGTGGACAATTTGAGTGAAAATATAAAGCGAGGTCATCGCAACAAAGTGAAAGACGGAATATGGCCTCAAATGGCTCCGCTTGGATATGTAAACAAAAATAGAAAGATTATCCCCGATGAAAATATCGCACCATTAATCAAGAAAACATTTGAGGCATATTCAACTGGGTCTTTCACTTTGCGACAACTCCGCGACAAATTTAATGAACTTGGATTGAAACGAAAAAGCGGAAAGGAACTTGCGGTGTCGAATTATCAAAAACTTTTGAAAAATCCGATTTACACTGGTTTGATGTTGTATAACGGCGAAATACACGAAGGTATACACGAACCGATTATCACAAAGAAACTTTTTGATTCCGTTCAAGAAGTGATGATGAGAAAATCTAAACCTCACTCCAAAGGTCTAAAACCATTTTTGTATAGAGGATTTTTCCGTTGCGGAGAATGTGGCTGTTTCATTACCACCGAAACACAAAAAGGTCATAACTATTTGCGATGTACAAAACGGAAAAATCCTTGCTCACAAAAATATACTCGTGAGGAAATCATCACTTCCGAAATTCGAAAGGAAATCAAAAAAGTTTCTTTGCCAGACGATTGGGCTAAATGGATGTTAGCGGAAAACGAAAAAGATAAACTGGTAGAAGTCCAATCGTCTACGCTTTTTGCGGATAACACAAAGGCCGATATTTCTCTTTTGGATTCCAAAATTGAGAAGCTGATTAACGCATATTTGGAAGACGCTTTGTCGCTTGAAGAATATCGAGATATGAAAAACAAACTTGTGAACGAAAAACAGCTTCTCAAAGAGAAATTATCGGCTTTTGAGCAAAAAGCGAATAATCGGTTCGAACTTACTGAAAAGTTTTTGAAATACAATATGGAATTGGCAAACGAGGGAATAAATGAAGAGAAACTTCATTTATTCAAAAAAGTCGGTTCGAACTTTTTAATTGAAGCTCGAACCGTACTTTTTGAGCCACGCGGAGCGTGGCGAACCCTTTCAGAATCAGGATTTTTTGGGGGGAATTCAGAACAGACGGCGCTTCGCGCCGACCGCATTTTTGCTTCCGATTCCGATTTTCAATTTTGGCGGAGGGGACGAGATTCGAACTCGTGGTACTCTTTCGAGCACGCCACCTTTCCAAGGTGGTACATTCAACCGCTCTGCCACCCCTCCGTTTTTTTAGCATGGATTGCCGATCAAGTCGGCAATGACAAACTTGTGGATATTCTTAATTCATAATTCTTAATTCTTAATTCCATCCATGCTATAATATACGTACTTGAAACCAATATCAACTCAAAAAATTCTTTTAGCATTTATTAAAGGAACTGTCATTATAGTTGTCGTCTTGTGTATTGTGTGGCTTTGGTTTTTTGCAAAAACATATTTGTCATATTCTTCATATCAAAAAGAAAAAATTCTCATTAAAAACGCTATTTTTGTGGGGTATGTAGTAGATACTCCAGAAAAAAGAACTGAAGGGCTCAGTAATAAAGCTTTTTTACCCTCAAATACGTCTATGCTTTTTGAATTTGATAAGCCAGAAATACAGGGAATATGGATGAAAGATATGCTTTTCCCAATTGATATTATTTGGCTTGATGAAAACAAAAAAATAGTAAATTTAGTTTCTAATGCAGAACCAGAATCTTATCCCCATGTTTTTTATTCTCCCAAAAAATCTTTATATATTTTAGAGGTCAGATCTGGACTTATTAAAGATAAAAATTTGAGACTTGGTGATGAAATTTTGTTAGATCAAGAGGAATTGAAGTAAAATTTTATTATTAGGGTGAGATATATAGGTTTTTTAAACGCTCTTTTGGCGAAGTGCTTTACAGTCGCCTTTGAATGTATTTTGACTAGTTATCCACTTTTAATATTTTGCTAATTAGGAGTACAATGGGTAGACAAAATATTTATTAATTTTATCAGTAGCTAATTACATAAGCATGGCAGAAAAGAAAAAAAAGAAGATTGAAAAATCACCAGTTGACATTACTCACATTCAAAAAAGAAGTGGAGCGGTTGTTCCATTTGAATTTGATAAAATAGTAAATGCAATTAATAAGGCAATGATTGCATCTGCCGAGGGCTCACCAAAAGAAGCACAAATGGTGGCAGGAAAGGTGGAGGCGGAGCTTATACGCACAAAACGAAAACATAAAAATTTTATTCCCACAGTGGAGGGTATTCAAGATGATATAGAAAGAGAGCTTATTTTGAGTGAATATGTAAAAACGGCTAAAAACTTCATTATTTATAGAGAAGAAAGATCAAAACTTCGCGCAAAGGGCGTTCAAGTTCCTGAAAATGTTAAGCTTCTCGCGGCTGAAAGTAAAAAAGCTTTTAAAAACTCTTTAGGGGAATTTATTTACTATCGAACATATTCTCGTTGGATAGAAGAAGAGGGGCGTAGGGAGACTTGGACAGAAACAGTCGAGCGCTATATGAATTTTATGAAAGAAAAGCTTGGTGACAAACTTAAGGAAGTTGAATATAAAGAAGTGCGTGACGCAATTTTCTTCCATGAGGCAATGCCTTCAATGCGACTTCTACAATTTGCTGGGCCTGCAGCACGTCGTAATCATGCTTGTGCATACAATTGTTCTTTTTCTGCTCCACAATCATTTCAAGATTTTGCAGAAATAATGTTTCTTTCAATGTCTGGATGCGGAGTTGGTTTTTCTGCAGAAAGTTACAGTGCTCAGTCTTTGCCACAAATTAAACATCAAACAGGTAAAAAAGTTAAATATGTAATCGAAGATTCTCGTGAAGGATGGGCAGATTCATTTGCTTTTGGAATGAAAAATTTGTTTGAAGGTACTGATGTTGAATTTGATTATTCCAAACTTCGTCCAGCAGGTGCTCGCCTAAAGACAACAGGAGGAAAAAGTTCTGGTCCTGATCCACTTCGACAAATTCACGATTTTACAAGAAATAAAATTTTATCTAAGCAAGGGGGACATCTTACAAACCTGGATGTTCACGATATTGTTTGCCAAATAGGTATGGGGGTAGTTTCTGGTGGAGTACGAAGAACAGCTTTGATTTCAATTTCAGATCTTTATGATTCAGATATTCGTGATGCAAAGAAAGGCCAATTTTGGATGAGTGAGCCACAGAGGTCATTGGCAAATAATTCTGCTGTATATTTAAACAAACCATCAAATGAAGAGTTTTTGAAGGAGTGGCTCGCTCTTGTGCAAAGCCGTTCTGGAGAGCGAGGTATTTTCAACCGAGGCGGTTTGAGGAAAACATTTCCAGAGAGCCGAGCTAAACTTTCTGCCGACTGGTGGGATAAATTTGGAACAAATCCTTGTGGAGAAATTATTCTTCGACCAAAACAATTTTGTAACCTTACAGAAGTGGTGGCGAGAAATGCTGATAAAGAAGCAGACCTTATGCGAAAGATTCGTGTGGCAACTATTATCGGTACATATCAAGCATCATTTACAGACTTTGTTTATCTTTCAGAAGATTGGAAAAAGAATTGTGAAGAAGAAGCTTTGCTTGGTGTTTCAATTACGGGTATGTGGGATTGCCCCGTGGTGCGAAAGCCCGAGGTGCTTAGAAGACTTAGAGAAGAAACAGTAAAAGTAAATAAGGTTTATGCAAAAAGATTTGGTATTAATGCTTCCGCGGCTATTACAACAGTGAAGCCATCTGGGAATCTTTCACAGACTGTGGATTGTTCAAGTGGTATGCATGCAAGACATTCGCAATATTATATTCGCCGAGTTCGAATTTCTGCAACAGATGCACTTTTCAAAATGTTGAAAGATCAGGGCGTCCCTTATCATCCTGAGGTGGGTCAGACAGAGGCAGATGCAACAACTTATGTAATGGACTTTCCAGTTAAGGCACCAAAGAATTCTATTTTTAAAGATGATATGTCTGCGATGGAACAGCTCGAGTTTTGGAAAAATGTAAAAGAAAATTATACACATCACAATCCATCTGTAACAATTTCAATAGGGGATGATGAGTGGATTGAAGTTGCAAACTGGCTTTATAAAAATTGGGATTTGATTGGTGGACTTTCATTCCTACCAAGAGACAACCATGTTTATCAGCTTGCTCCATATGAAGCGATTGATGAGAAGAGATACAATGAACTTTCAAAGAGATATGATCACATTGATTTCTCAAAGATTGTTATTTATGAGAAGGTGGACACGACAGATGTTAAGAAAGAATTAGCTTGTGCAAGTGGAGTTTGTTCGATAGATGATATAGTTGTGGTAGAGAGCAAATAAGAGGTCGTTCGTTAATACTTTTCCCGACCGCTCCGCCAGACAGCCCTGGCTCGCTTCGGTTTCGCCGAAAACTTTTATAGAAAAAATCGCAATGAAATACATTGCGATTTTTTCTATAAAAGACCATGCTTTTCGGCTGCAAATTCCTTACAGGAACTGTACACCTTTTGGATTAAATTTTCATAAACTCAATTTAATCTCAAAAGGTCTTTCGATTGAATCCCCATTCAATCTCAACTCGGTAAAAGTACAAACTCACTCTGGTTTGCATTCAAGAATACGAAATGCAATTCGGGAATCTTCCGCATTTTCTGTCATTCCCGTGAAGACGGGAATCCAGTCTGGAGAATGCTGAAGAATGCTTTCTTGGCCCACATTTATGTGGTATGATATCTACATGAAAAAGATTATCCAATTCAATGTCGAGAAGGGAGAAAAGTACTATGTGGCCCATAGTGCAGATATTCCTGTTGTTACTCAAGCCTTAACTTTGGATGAATTAACTACTAATATAAAGGAAGCTACAGAATTGTATTTTGAGGGTGAAGAAACTTCCACCACTTTTGCTCCTGTTCGCTCTCTATTATTAAACTTTGAGATTCCAGAGAATAACTATGCCAAAGCTTAAGGTTTTATCTGGCTCGGATGTAATTAAAATTTTCTCAAGTTTTGGTTTTGCTATATTTTCTCAAAAAGGAAGTCATATTAAATTACGTAGGGAACTAGGTGGGGCAAAACAAACTCTTGTTATTCCAAATCATAAAGAAATTGATAAAGGAACCTTGAATGAAATAATAAAACAGTCATCAAAATATATTTCATCCGAAGATTTACAAAAAGAATTCTATCAATAAAAAAGCCCCCGATGGAGACGAACTCCATAAGGGTCTTTTTCGTAGGAATAACTATATACTACTATATATGACCACAAAGTGTCAAGGCGGGCTGTGGGCTGAATAGTGGACTTTTTTGGTGATTTGTGCTATAATTAAGGGTAGCCATGTTAGACAATCGCTCTGCGAAAGCAGGGAGGAAAGTCCGAACACGATGTCAGTGCAAAGCACTGACCGCGGAACGTCGCAGACTAGACGCGGACTAACGCAGACTTTTGAATTCAGAATTAATTTTGAATTCTAGTCAGCGTGGTCTGCGTACAGTCGGCGTGAGTCTGCGGTTAATGCTTTGCATTAACAAAAGGTAGCGGGTAATCCCCGTCGCGTCCACAGAATGAGTGGCGAGAGGTGCGAGCAGTGACGCCCGAGCTGAAAAGCAGAGGCTTCCTTCGGGAAGAATTTTATGGAAACATAAAAGTGAAACGGCTAAATCCTTACCAGCGTGCAAGGCCGTGACCGATGCGAAGCATCGGAAATTCGAATATCGAATATCGAAATTCGAAACAAATTGAAAAATCAAAAGAATTAAATTTTAAACAAATTCAGGACTTGGATCTCCGTGATTACACGAAGATGACAGAAATGGGATTGTTTTGAATTTAGAATTTTGAATTTAGATATTGTTTCGTGCTTCGGATTTTGAATTTCGTGCTTCCGCTGCTTCGCAGCGGTAGTGCCGCTCGAGGGTGGTAGTAATATCACTCCCAGATAAATGATTGTCTCCATTTTACGATGGAACAGAATTCGGCTTATCAACATGGTTCATTCATATGACAACAGCCCACACAATTTATTGTGTGGGCTGTGTCGCATATAAAATAATATTTCTATGAAAATAAAAAATTAAGTAAGACAAACAACTACAAACTCTGCTATAGCAGAGTTTGTAGTTGTTTGTAAATTTCTGAAAGTTTTTCTAAGTGGAGACCTTAGAAAAACTGTTTTGACAATCATTTTTTTGAGAGTATTATTAAAAAAAAGTTCAAACACAGGAGGTAAAATGTCAAAAATACTAAATAGAAGTTTAAGTCGTGAGGAAAGAATCGCTCAAATTGTTAGGAAAAGACCAGGAAGACTCGAGAAAAGAGTTACAATTGTCCCGTGGGAGGATTTTGATGCGGATTGTCTCCCGGCGTCTTTCAAAAATGATATTCTGATAGCCATCCTAAAATTTAGATCTTGCCAAACCTTTTTACTCGATTGGTAAAGCTTCATAATCCATAACTTGCTTAGCGGTCGTGGATTTTTTTGACTATATATCTCAAATATTTGTATAACTTTATCCTTGTTATGTGTTATATGTTATGTGTTATATAATGAGTTCGTTCTATGATGCAAAAGATTTTTTCATATTTAAATAAAGAAATAAAAGGTCTTCACGAGGCAGCATATTTCCTTGGAATATTTACTTTGCTTTCGCAGGTTCTTGGGCTTGTTCGTGATAAACTTTTGGCACACTATTTTGGAGCGTCTGTCATGCTTGATGTGTATTATGCATCTTTTCGAATTCCAGATTTAATTTTTGTGACAGTTTCTTCTCTTGTCGCTGTTTCTGTCCTTATTCCATTTTTGATACGAGAAGAGAAAAAGGGCAGGGAAGAAATGCAGAAATTCATAAGTAGTATTTTTACAATTTTCTTTGTAACAATTCTTTTTGTAATTGCTTTTTTTGCTCTTTTCGCACCTTTCTTTTTGAAGCTTCTTGTACCGGGAATATTTAACGGAGAACATCAATCTATCTTAATTTTAATGACTCGAATTCTTTTGCTTTCTCCACTTCTTCTTGGAGTTTCAAATTTGCTCTCAAGTATTAATCAAGCAAGAAAAATTTTTATTGTAAGTGCTATTTCTCCACTTTTATATAATTTTGCAATTATTTTAGGAGTAATATTTTTATATCCACTTTATGGGCTTACGGGTTTGGTCATCGGAGTAGTTTTTGGGTCACTTTTACATGTGGCAGTACAAATCCCTTCACTTGCCACTTGTGGAGTAAAGCTTTCATTTATTAAAAAAGTAGATTGGAAATATGTGAAAGAGGTTGTGAAGCTTTCAATTCCTCGCACATTTACTTTAGCTGCAAATCAGCTTTCAATGACAGCAATGTTTTGGCTCGCCTCATTTATGGCAGTGGGGTCTATCTCAATTTTAACTCTTTCATTTAATTTACAATCAGTACCTCTTGCAATTATCGGTGTGAGCTATTCTCTTGCTGCTTTTCCTGTTTTGACTCGGCTACATTCGGAAGGGAAGCGCAATGAATTTATAAGTCATATAATTACAGCAGGAAGGCATATTATTTTTTGGTCAATTCCTATTACAGTTTTATTTGTTGTTTTGCGTGCACAAATTGTGAGAGTAATTTTTGGATCGGGAAATTTTAATTGGGATAATACAAGACTCACAGCCGCGTCTCTTGCTCTCTTTGCACTTTCTGTTACAGCCCAATCCCTTGTACTTCTTTTTGTACGAGGTTTTTATTCTGCTGGTATGACAAAAAAACCACTTTTGATAAATACAGTTTCTTCGGTACTCGCAGTGGTGTTTGCAATGCTGGGTTTTTATCTTTTCAACACATTTCAATTAGTAAAGGATTTCTTTGAAATACTTTTACGTGTTTCAGATATAAAAGGAACATCAGTACTTGTTCTTCCTCTTGGTTTTACTCTTGCTTCATTCATAAATGTGGTATGGCTCTGGAGACTTTTTGAAAAAGATTTTTGGGGATTTGGAAAAATTTTAAAACAAACTTTCTTTCAAAGCTTTGGGGCATCCGTTGTGATGGGGTATGCGGTGTATTTGAGTTTAAATATTTTTAGCACTGTTTTTGATCAGACAAAGCTTTGGGGAATATTCCTCCAGGGATTCTTTGCAGGAATAATTGGAATATTTGTAGCGGTTATAATTTTGTATGCTTTGAAAAATGAAGAGGTTAAAGAAATTGGTAAAACTTTGTCAGGAAAGATTTGGAAGGCAAAGATGGTGGTGCCGGAACAAACGGAGCTTTAGGGTTTAAAAGTTACAAGTTATCAAGTTTGTAAAGTTGGAGGGTTTTGCCAAAGGCAAAACCCTCCTGTTTTCCTATTTTACTTTATAAACTTTATGAACTTTATAACTTTATGAACTCGCACTTTTGTGTTATAGTACGGCAACAATTAAATGAACAACATTCGAAACTTTAGCATTATTGCGCATATTGACCATGGGAAAAGCACCCTTGCAGATCGTATGCTTGAAATCACTCACACTGTCGAGGCACGAAAAATGCACGACAGGGTTCTTGATGATATGGAGCTAGAAAAGGAGCGTGGCATTACAATCAAAATGCGCCCCGTTCGGATGGTGTACCATCCGCGCAGACTTACGCAGACTATGGCGCAGACTACGCAGACTGAAATACAGGATGCGCAGACTACGCAGACTGGAATTCAAGAAGAAAAAGATGATGAATTTTTGTATAAAGATTTATCATATATGATTAGAGGTGCGGTTTTTGCAGTGAAGAAAGAGCTTGGGTTAGGACATAAGGAAAGTGTTTATCATAAAGCTCTTGAGTTGGAATTTAAAAAAGTCGGTATTAATTTTGAAAGTGAGAAAATTGTATGTGTTGAATATGATGGTGAAAAAGTTGGCGCATATATTCCAGATTTTGTAATTGAGGGTAAAATATTAATTGAACTCAAAGCTTTGCCTGAAATAGGAAGACCGCAAGAAGAACAAGTATGGAGTTATCTAAAGGGTTCAACTTATAAATTGGCAATGTTGGTAAACTTTGGCAGTACGGATGTAACTTTCAAACGACTTGTATTTGATTCTGCACGAGAAAAGTCTGCGTCTAGTCAATCTGAATCTGCATTTCAGTCTGCGTCGTCTGCGTCCAGTCTGCGTAAGTCTGCGCAGATTGAGGGTGAGTACATCCTCAATCTGATTGATACCCCGGGGCATATTGATTTCTACTACGAAGTATCGCGTGCCCTAAAGGCCGTGGAAGGCTCTATTTTGCTCGTGGATGCCACTCAGGGGGTGCAGGCGCAAACACTCACCACCCTTTCTATGGCTCGTGAATCTGGGCTTGTAATCATCCCAGTTCTTACAAAAATAGACTCTTCACTTTCTCGGGTAGACGAAATTAAGCATGAAATGATCAAACTTCTTGATTGTGAGGAAGAAGACATTATTTGTGTTTCTGGAAGAACGGGCGAAGGGGTTGATCTACTTTTGCAAGAGGTTATTCGCAGAGTTCCACCGCCAAAAACAAAGGATGTTGGGCCTAAAGATGTGCGTGCTTTGATTTTCGATTTCCAATATTCCACTCACACAGGTGTGATTGTTTTTGTGCGAATGTTTGATGGAAAAATAAAAAAAGGTGATCAGCTTTTATTTAAAATTGCGAATGAAAAATTTACTGCACTTGAAGTAGGGACATTTAATCCACAAGAAACACCAAAAGATGAATTAGTGGCGGGGGAGATTGGCTACATTGTAACTGGAATAAAAAGACCCGGTATTGCATCTGTTGGTGATACCATAACATCCACTTCGCATCCACTTTCCGCACTTCATGGATATATGACACCAAAGCCGGTTGTGTGGGCTTCTGTATATCCAGAAAGCCAGAACGATTTTAATGGGCTTCGCCAAGCTCTTGAACGTTTGAGACTTTCTGATTCTTCATATGCCTTCGAAGAAGAATCTTCTGGTACACTTGGACGTGGTTTTCGTTGTGGTTTTCTTGGTATGCTTCATTTGGAAATTATTACAGAAAGATTGCGAAGAGAATTTAATTTAAATTTAATTGTAACAACTCCAAGTATTACTTATATTGTTACAAACAGACAAGGTAAAAAAGAAACAATTTATTCTCCTTCAAAATTTCCTGAATATGGTGAAGTGACAGATGTGGAAGAGCCGTGGGTGCATATGACCATAATCACTCCACCTACATATATTTCCGCTATTATGCAATCTCTTTTTGAACACGAAGCGGAAATTGGAGATTCAGAAAACTTTGGAGATGATAGAACTTCAATATCTCTTATGATGCCTTTGCGTGAGCTTATGCGAAACTTTTTTGATGAATTAAAAAGTGTGACTTCTGGCTACGCTTCGCTTTCATATGAAATTGGAGAATTTAGAAAAGCGGATGTTTGCAGAATGGATATTTTAATAAACGGAGAACCAATGGTGGCTTTTACAAAAATAGTTTCAAAAAGAAGAGTGGAAGAAGATGCTAAAAAAGCTGCAGAGAAATTACAAAAGGTGATGCCCCAGCAAATGATTATTGTGAAAATTCAGGTGAAAGCTTTGGGTAGAATTATTGCATCAGAAACTCTTTCAGCTTTGCGAAAAGATGTGACTCAACATATGTATGGAGGAGATATTACTCGAAAGATGAAGCTTCGTGAAAAACAAAAGAAAGGAAAGAAAAAAATGCAGGCAATGGGAAGTGTGAATATTACGCATGAGGTTTTTCTCAAAATGATGAAATCGGACTAGCTTTTAGGCTCTAGGCTCTAGCTATGTTTTAGTTTGTCATTCCGGCACCTGTATCCACGAGCATGAACTCCGGCGGAATCCAGTCTGAAAATTCAATTTGATACAAGACCTAAACTTCAGTAATGTTCAAATTCAAAACCCTCCTGAATTTTGGCTTTGCCAAAATTCAGGAGGGTTTCTGTATTCACTTTATAACTTTACATTTTCTAATTTTTTACCCCCTAAAACTTTTGAGTACAAAAGTTCGGGCGAACAATTGAGTACAATTGTTTTAGCCTACCTCCACAAAATTGGGAAATATAGAAGTACCATACTTAAAATAATAAGTATTCCCACTACTGTAAAAACTCGCTTTATTAATTTTTGGTTTTGTTTTTTGAATATCATAATGCATCCACTATACCATAAAATAGAGTTGTGTATAATAGAGTATATGGAATTTACTGACAAGCAAAAAATTCGTCGATTTTGTTATTCAAAATTTACTATTGGAATTTTGATATTGATTCTAATTATGATGATTCCGGGTGTTTACGGTATTTATACAAAAGTTACTGAAAGTTCCAAGGACAGGAAAGCAGCAGAGAGGGAGCTTGTGGATTTGCAGACTCGCGAAAAAATGCTTTTAGAAAAACTTGAAATAGGAAATTCAGAAAGGGGGCAAGAAGAACAAATTCGTGAGAAGTTTAATGTTGCAAAAGAAGGGGAATCGGTTATTATTTTAGTCGAAAAGCCTGTTCCAGCCTCGACTACTGTGAATGAGGCAAATGTATTTAAGGCGATGTGGGATAAGATAAAGGGGGCGTTTTAGGCTAAAACAATTGAGTACAATTGTGCGCCCGAACTTTTGTACTCAAAAGTTTTAGGGGGATGAATTAAGAATTAGGAATTATGAATTAAGAAAAAAATTTTGAATTTTTAATTTTAATTTTTAAATTTGAAACTTGCGGACATAATTTAGTGGTAGAATAGTTGCTTCCCAAGCAACATGCCCGAGTTCGATTCTCGGTGTCCGCACCATGAATACAAAAGTGGTTATTTCAGGAAGTTTTAGAAAACATTTAAGTGAGATCGGGAAAGCCTCGTCAAAATTCAAAGATGCTGGGGTAAAAGTATTAGCTCCACTCACTCAAGATACAATAAACAGCAATGCTGATTTTGTGATTCTGGAAACTGATGATCCTCAAAAAACCGCGGATGTTTTAGAGAAGGATTTTATGTCTAAGATCGCGAAGTCGAGTTTTTTGTATATTGCGAATATAGAGGGGTATATAGGAAAGAGTACGGGAGCCGAGATGTGTTTTGCAATACTTAATAATATCCCTATTGTTGTTGCAGAAAAAATTAATAAATTTTCTAGTGATATACCAGTTTTTATAGAAAATATTTTGAAGGATTCTGCTTTTATATGTCTTCCTATTCATAAGATTGAAGCTTCTTCAATTACTGAATTAAAGTTTTCAAAGTTTGTTTCAAATGATTTATCTATTGAACAGAAGGAAGAATTGGGTTTATTTATTGATGGTTTACTTGAAGAGTTAAAAGGTGTAAAATTTAATACATGAGTAATCTAAACCTTAAACAAAATCCTACACTTTCTGATTTTCAATCTTATGTTCTAGACATGGTAAAAGAACGTGGTTTTGATAAAGAAACTGTACCAGAAGTATTTATGCTTTTTCTTGAGGAGTGTGGTGAAATGGCAAAAGCGGTAAGAAAGTCTCAAAATATAAAGGTTGATAAAAATTCAGAGCAATTCAAACTTGAGGGAGAGGTTGCAGATGTTTTTATTTATCTTTTGGATATCTGTAATATGTTGGGGGTAGACTTAGAAAAAGCATTTAGGGATAAGGAGGAAATCAACAAGAAAAGATCTTGGAAATAATCAAGCTAGGAATTTCATATTAGCAAAGTATTTTATTAAGTTAGTATTGAATGTTATGAAAAACACAGAAATGGGCTTTATTGGAATTGTTATTGTTGTTCTTATTGCACTTGGGTTATTGGGCGGTGGAATATATTATTACTCAAACACGAAATCAGAAATTACTGAAGTTTCTAAAATACCAGATAAAAATAGTGTTGAAGCGACTTCTTCAAGTGTGTCAGAGGTTGGTGAGAAGTTTAATACGGCATCAACCACTATAGTCACGGCACATATTGATTCAATTGTAGGAAATAATATTACGTTAGATTATATTGAAATACTTGGTGGTGAAGAAGCAAAAAAGGCTAAGGTTGCGGATGGGTTGTGTACTCAAATTGAAGTCGATGAAAATAACGGGTGTTTTCCTAATGGGGAAGTGTATTACAGGAATCAAAATCCTAAACTTAGAACCTTTACTTGGCTTCTTAATATTCAAATTGTTACTGCAAGTAACTTTAAAGAATCTCCTGATGGTATTACAAATATTTCAATGCAAGAATTTGAGGATATGTATATGGCGCCAGGTCCGAACAATAACATACCTTACATGGTTACTTTAAACAGTAAGAATGAAGTAATTAAAATAGAAGAAATATTTAGGCCTTAATGTAGGACTATATTAAAGAGAATCAAAACTGGAGAAAAGGTCTATTTTTTGCTAGTATGGGTATATGTCTAGAAAACTCTTTTTTATAACAATATTAACTTTTTTGCTCAACATTCCAGCAACTACTTTTGCTGCTGTCCCAGCAAATTTTATTATTTCTGCATGGATTCCATATTGGGCCAAAACAGCGGGTACAAAAAGTGCCGTGGATCATTTGAAGTATTTTAATGAGCTTCACCCGTTTGCTTATGAAGTGCAACCTGATGGAACAATTATCGATAAGATGAAACTAGATCAGACTCCATACAAAGAGCTTGTTCAAAAAGCTAAGGATAATAATGTAAAGATAATTCCAACATTTCTTTGGACAGGCCCTACGGCAATGAAGAATACTTTTTCTGATACCGCAAAAACTCAAACACATATAAATAAAATTATAGAATTAGCACAAAGTATTAATGCTTCTGGAGTGGATATTGATTACGAGGGTAAGCGAATGGAAGATAAAGCTATCTATGCCAGCTTTTTTGAAAAACTTTCAAAGGCACTTCATGCAAAAAACTTAACACTTTCTTGTACAATACAAGCTGTTTCTACGGCCACGCCTCCAGCTAGATTAATAACACTTAAAGCAACAGCACCTTGGTCTGATGATTTGGCAAAAATGAATAAATATTGTGACACTATTCGAATAATGGCTTATGATCAAATGCCACAGACGACAACAGGAACTTGGACAGAAGCAAAAGATAAAAAACCCTATGCTCCAAATGCAGATATTTCTTGGATTAGAAAAGTGCTTGATTATAATTTAAAGTTTATTGATAAAAATAAATTAATTCTTGGAATTCCAACATATGGTTGGGATACTCAATATACAAAATTAAAAACAGGAGGATATTCCTATGAAATTATGAGAAGTGTGGCTTTGGCAGATTATTTACAAATTGCGAAAGATAATAATGTAAAGCCAACAAGAGATGCTTCTGGGGCACTTAGTTTTACTTATGTAAAGAATGGAAAAAACAGAGTTGTGTATCTTGCAGATGCAACTTCGGTGCAGTATGCTTATGAGGAAGCAAAAAGAAGAGGTTTGAGGGGAGTGACTTTGTTTAAGGTGGATGGAGGAGAGGATCCTTTAATTTACAGCATACTGGGAAGATGATTTTAGATTAAGTCAAGTTTTGTATTTGTGCAGGGGTGGTATAATAAACTCTCAATTAAAAATAACTAGGCATAAAATTTCAAAACTCTTTTTGTGTCATCCTCGCGAATGCGGGGATCCAAGTCCTGAATTCTGCAGCCTGGATTCCCGCCTCCGCGGGAATGACAATTCCAGTGTTTTGTGATTTAAACAAAAATAATGAAAAAAGTAATCGTATATTCAACACCAACATGTCACTTCTGCCATTTAGCAAAAGATTTTTTTACTGCAAAGGGAGTAGCTTTTGATGACAAAGATGTAATGACAGACCTCGTGGCTCGCCAAGAGATGGTTACAAAAAGTGGACAAATGGGGGTGCCAGTAATTGATATTGAAGGAAAAATAATTGTTGGGTTTGATGAGGGGGAGATTGTGGGGGAATTAGGTTTATAGGCTCTAGCAATTATGCCACAGGGGCACTTCTTGTATTCCCTAAAGCATAGCTCGGGCGACAAATTTAATAATTTGTTTAGCCTAATTCACTTCGCTCATAAGGAAACAAAGTCGAGCGCTAGGCTCTAGCATTAAAAAAATATCCCTTTCGGTATATTTTTTGTACCAGCAATAATCAGTGATATAATTATTTGTAATTATGAATGAAGAGTTTAAAAAAATGCTTACAGAATTTGTAAAATGGATTAAAGTAAAAGTTAGAATTCATATTGCAGATAGGTCAGATTTATCTTTTAAAATTAGAGAAATTTGGTGGGCAAATGTTGGTTTAAATGTTGGTTATGAACAGAATGGAAAGAATGCAAATTTTGAGCGACCTATATTCGTTTTACAAAAATTTGGTCAGCATATATTTTGGGCAATTCCTCTTACCAGTAAAAAGAAAAATAGCATTTTTCGTTTTGAAATTAAATACAAAGAATATTTTGAAAATGTTGCTGGTGAAATAGTAAGTAATGATAAAGATGGAATAATTATATTAAACCAATTAAAAACAATGAGTAGCAAGAGACTGATAAGAAAAATGGGGGTAGTTTCGGAAAAAGATTTTAATATAATAAGAGATAGGATTAAATCTTTGATATAAAAGTAAAGACATCTCAGAGAGATGTCTTTACAACGATCTTCCTTCTCGCGAAGAAAGCCTCGGAGCCCGAAGGCCATTTGTATCTTTATACTAATACCTTCTTATTATAAAGTCAAGTTCGTGTGCTTAATCCACCTTTTAACTTTGGCAAATAATCGCTTTTCTGTTACATTGTATGGGCACGCCGTCGTAGTTCAATGGATAGAACTGGTCACTCCTAACGATCCGATGCAGGTTCGATTCCTGCCGATGGCACATATACAAAAAAACTCTAAGACTTTGGAGTTTTTTTGTATATGTGCCATCGAGCAAGTGCTGGGTGAGCTTGGGGTGGGACCCAAGCGCAAGACCGGAGCACGACGGTGCGAGGTGCACCAAGAAAATTTTTCAGTGAGCTCAGATGGGTATCTGAGCGCAAGGTCGGAAGACGAC
>CAYZZT010000004.1:0-28016 GCA_964483025.1 uncultured Candidatus Saccharibacteria bacterium
CCGAAGCGAGCCACGGCAGGGTGGCGGAGCGGTCGCAAAAAGTAATACTGAACGGCGATTTAATATAATTCAAACTTGGATCTCCGCAAGCGAAGATGACAATGCGGATTAACTTGGATTCCCGCTGAGTACAGCGAGAATGACAAATACAAATCATGGATTGCCGATCAGGTCGGCAATGACAATACAAGTGCAGAAATAGCTATAATCAAAAAATACCTCGCACTAGGCGAGGTATTTTTTTATTTATTTTGTTGTTGCGTATTTTCCTTCCTTATCTTTCTTGAAATGTTTTGTGTTTTGAAGGTTGACTAGGATTGTATTTTCTTTCACATACCTTTCTTTCAAAACTCTATCAATAATATCTTTCTTTACAAGTGGACCATGTTTTTCCAAAATGCCTTTTATAACATCTCGTACAATACCTGTAAGATATCCCCATTCTGACAAAGCATATAATCCCCTTCCAACCAAAACAAATCTTGAATCCTTTATAAGTTCATTATGAGTTGTTGCAACATGTGCCTTCTTTCCAAACACTCGAGTAATAGCTTTTGCAACCTCTCTAAAGTGTATTGGGGAGCCATGCTTTCGGATTACTAAGTATGCATAATCTCTAATTCCTTTTGCTCTAATACTTGTTGATTCGGCTCTTCCCCATTCTCCAAGTGGATTTTTATCCACAAGTTTTGACATTGAAAGCCACCTCTTCAAAATTTCATCCTTTTTGTATTCTTCATTAACTTCTTTAACATGCTCAAGAAAAGCAGAAATCATTTCGCTTTCAGGAAGAATTTCATCGTCCTTAAGACCCTTGTATAATTTTCGTAGTGCTTCATGAACACTGCTTGAAAGTTTTTCATCAACATGCCATCGGTGCTGAAATTCATCATCCTCTTTATTTTTCTTAAAAGCCTCACCAATTACTAATAGAAAATGAATATAATTTTGAGTACTTTTATCTTTTGCCAATGATGTGAGCAATTCTACCTCTGGTACGACGCCCCCCATTTTTCTAATATATCGCTCAAGTTCATCAAAAACTTCTTGCTCTTTCTTATAGTACTCTGATTTACGTATAACGTTAATTGCATAACTCTCAATCTGACGTACGCGCTCTCGAGTAATTTTATATGTCTTACCAATAGACTCAAGTGTCATCTTGTGAGCATCTGAGCCAAGGCCATATCTACCAATAATCACGTCTTTTGCACGTGGTGGTAATGCTGTTAAAAGTCTCTTAACTACTTGTTTTGGTTTGAATGTTATTGAATTCATAAAATTATTATTTCCACCTTATCACTTATTTATATTGCCGTCAAGGGGCATCTTGACAACTATGTTAATAACTCTACCCTGCACAAAAATTACCTTAATAATTTCTCTATTTTCCAACCATTTTGATATAGATTCTGAAGCCTTTGCAAGCTCTAAAGCCTCAGCCTCTTCTATATCTTTTGAAACAAAAAGCTCTCCGCGCACCTTCCCATTTACCTGTACAACAAGGGTTATATTCTCGTTTACAAGCATTTTTTCATCATATTCTGGCCATTCGGATTCTTGAATAATTTTCTTATTACCAAATGAATTCCAAATCTCTTCTGTCATATGCGGAGCAAAAGGTGAAAGAATTTGTAGAAACTTTTCAAAATCTGCTTTATAAACATTTTCTGATTTTTCCATTTCATTCAAACAAATCATCATTGCGGAAATTGCGGTGTTGAAATTAAATGATTCAATATCTTCTCCAACTTTTTTGATAGTTTTGTTAAGGGTATTTTGATAAGGTCTTTCTATTTTTTTATCTTCAGAAATTTTCTCCTGTAAACGCCAGACTCTTTCAATAAATCTTCTCGAACCAATTATTCCATCTGTAGACCATGGGAGCTGTGACTCAAAAGGACCTATAAACATTTCAAAAACTCGAAGAGTATCAGCACCAAAAGTATTCACTACATCATCGGGGTTCACAACATTCCCCCACCTCTTTGACATTTTTTTATGATCAGCCCCGAGTATCATTCCCTGATTACGAAGAACTTTAAATGGCTCCTCATTTGGAACAAGACCCAAGTCGTGAAGAAACTTATTCCAAAATCTTGAATATAGAAGGTGACCCGTGGCATGCTCGGCTCCTCCAACATACATATCCACTTGTCCCCAATATTTTAAAGCATCACCGCTCGCAAATTCATTTTCATTTTGTGGATCCATATATCGAAGGAAGTACCAAGATGATCCAGCCCAACCCGGCATTGTATTTGTTTCATACCCATTTTTTACCCAATCGGAAACTGATGAAAGTGGAGACTCTGCATTGCCAGTTGGCACATATGATTTTACATTTGGAAGTTCGAGCGGTAAATCTTTTTCGGAAAGCGGTGTTATTGTTCCATCTTTTTCATGAATTATGGGAATTGGCTCCCCCCAATATCTTTGTCTTGCAAACACAGCATCTCGCATTTTATATTTTGTAACAAATTTTCCGCCCACAGCTTTCGTAATTTCTTTTCGCGCTTCTTCGGATGAGAGGCCGTCGAATTTTTCAGAATTTATTAGAACTCCTTCATCATCATACGAAGAATCCTTATTTGTGAATCTGTAAAGCCAGACATCCATTTCAGCGTGAGTCATTAAATCAGAATGAATTTCCTTTTCACTCAGCCAAATAACCTCGTGTTCGGCATCTTCTTCTTTGCTAATTGGCTCTTTATCCTCATTAATTAATTCAAAATAAACTGCATTTGTATATGAAACTCTATTTTGATCTTTGTGTGCCGCAAAATATTCTGCACGAACTTTTCCGCCAAGAATAATTCCATCAGTGACATTTTTAAAACCCGTTTCTTCAAAAAGTTCTCTTTTTGCTGCTTCAATTACATCTTCCCCCTTGTCCACCCCGCCCATAGGGAAAGTTGTCCAGTTATGATTTCTGTATTTCAAACCAACATACATTCCACTCTTTGGATTTTTTACAATCACATGAACATTTTGTCTTTCAACTTTTTCTTTTCCGGAAACGGGTGGATTTCTTTTATCTATCCTCTCTGGAACTACCACCTCCTTAATCTCCAGCCCATATTTCTTTGCAAAAGCAAAATCGCGATCATCGTGCGCTGGCACCGCCATCACAGCTCCTGTACCATATGAAGCTAAAACATAATCGGCTATCCACACGGGTACCTCTTCTCCATTTGCTGGATTTATTGCGCTTATGCCCATTAAAGCAACACCTGTTTTTTCTTTATTTTCTGCTGTACGATCTTCCGTAGTTTTATTTTTTACTTCTTCAATATATTTTATAACTTCATCCTTGTTTGAAACTGAATCTAAAAGTTTTTGTACCAATTCATGCTCGGGGGCAATCACAACATATGTAACTCCAAAAAGAGTATCAACACGAGTAGTGAAAACCTCGATGTTCAAGCCCTCTCTCGCATTGTCATCCTCGCGAATGCGGGGATCCATGTTCGTATTTTCAGACTGGATTCCAGCCTTCGCTGGAATGACAACTCGAATTTCGAATTTAACTTCAGTTCCTTCGGATCGTCCGATCCAATTTTTCTGAATTTCTTTTATGTGTGATGGCCAATCAATTGTTTCTAATCCACTCAATAATCTATCAGAGTAAGCTGTGATTCTCAAAAACCATTGTCTTAAAGTTTTTTTCTCTACGGGGAAACCTCCACGCTCTGAAACAGGCGCACCATTTGGACCATCAATAATTTCATCATTAGCAAGCACGGTACCGAGCTCTTGGCACCAATTCACAGCACTTTCTCCCTCATAAGCCAGTCGATATTTCATAAGTAAATTATGTTTTTCTAATTTACTCATATCTTTCCATTCATCCGAGCTCACTATTTTTGTATCATTATCACAAACAGCATCAACACTCTCATTTCCATTTTTACTAAAAATTTCTATAAGATTTTCAATGGGCTCTGCTTTATCTGTCGCCCTGTTATACCAAGATCCATAAAGTTTTAAAAAAATCCACTGTGTCCATTTGTAATATTCTGGCCTGTGGGTAGCAACCTGCCTTTCCCAATCATAACCAAAACCAATAATATCTAATTGTTTTCTGTATTGTTTTACAAGTTCATCGGTAAAGACTTTTGGATTATTTCCAGTCTTGATTGCATATTGCTCGGCCGGCAAGCCAAAAGAGTCAAAACCCATTGGATGAAGTACATTAAAGCCTTTTGCACGCATGAGCCTAGCATATACATCGTTTGCAATATAGCCCCTAGGATGCCCCACATGAAGCCCCGCACCAGATGGGTACGGAAACATACTAAGAGCGTATTTTTTCGGCTTATCACTCCCTGTAACAGCTTTAAAAGCACCTTTTTCTTCCCACTCTTTTTGCCATTTTTTTTCGATTTTTAGATGATCATACTTTTGAAACATGGGTGTTTATTTAAGTTTGTTTATATTAATCGGATAAAGATCTTTATCTATAGTTCTTTCAAAACAAACTCTTCCTGCTTCGTGTTGCCAATTATCGTTTGCTCCAAATGATATAGGTTTTGTAATTCCTCTATTTACGAGCGTTCCTTCCTCAGCTTTTTTACTTGGTAAATCAAAATTTGCACAAAGCTCAAATGTTAAATCTTTTTTTACTGAATACTCAAAAGGCTTGTTTGTTAACGGATCCACAGGAATAATAAAACCAGAAATTGGGTCTTGGATCATTTCCAAAGTACTAGGAAGAACAGCTTTTTGTTGATAAAAGAAAACAATTTGAGTCTGAATATTTTGTAATGAATTTACTCTTTCTATATCAAATCCTACTTTTCTTTGATATGAAGGTGAGCCAATAACTATAAACCCAAGAACTAAAGTTACAAAAATAACTGCAGAAACAACAATGGAATATATTTTTGCTTGCTTTTTATGGTCATCCCAATAATCTTTAATATCTCTAAGGCAAGAAAAGAAGACTGCACCCGCGACTAAAATAATAGTTAAAACTTTTAATAAAAATTGTGTAGTTAAATCTGTTCCACTTAAAAATTTATTTATAAGTACAATAAGGTCAACACATATGGCTATTCCGGTGATAAATAGAGTTAAATAAATAAACCACTTTCTCATTCCTAATTCTTTTTTTTCTGGCTCGTTTTTTAGAATGTTTCCATATATATTCAAAAGCCATAAAAACAAAGGGAAGAAAACAATTAATGCTGATATCGCAGCGCGCATTGGAGCAGAATATGGATCATAGTTATTAAAATTACCATAAACCGGAAAAACAGAATCAATAAGGTTAAATACGAAAACTAAAAAACTAATGGCAGAGACATAAAGTGCAACCAAAACTCCCAGTTGAACAAAAAAGTCTCTAGGGGTCAATTTCAATTTTGTTGTTTCCATAATATTTAATATTAGATGATAATCCTTAATACTACACGAGAAAGGCCATAAATTCAATTGTACACCCCACCCCTCTATCATTCCCGCGAATGTTGAAATTCTGGTGAGTACCAGAATGAAAAAGCTTTTCAGAATTTTTGTGAGTGAATCAAAACAAAAAGTCGAAAAGGTGTACTGCGACAGTATGTCGGGAATCTAGTCTGAAAATTTTAATTAACCTGGATCCTCGCATTCGCGAGGATGACACAAAATATAGTCATGCTTACATTCCTTATTTTGTGTCAATTCTACTCCCTAAACACCAAATCAAAAAAATCTTTAAATTCTTTTAAGAGAATTTTACTTTCCAACCTTCTTTCCATTATTTTATAGACAGTTTCATAAAACCATTTTGACTCCTCAAATGATTTAAACGCTGTACCAAAAGGGTCCTCTCCAGTTTCCTGCATATTTTCATAAAGAGATGCTAGATTATGAATTTTATCAGCTGTTGCCACCATTAAAGATTCTTGCGATGAAGTTTCAAAAACTTCAATATATTGTTCTTTTCTTTCACGCCAAGGCAGATTTTTATCTTCTGTTACATCAGCCACAATTTTCGCAACTCTTTCACCAAAATCTTTTACAATATCAGCAAAAGTATAACCATCGGTATCTTCAATAACATCATGAAGAAGCCCTGCTATCACAATATCCTCATCTTTTGTTTGTTCAGCCAAAAGCCAAGCAACAGAAAATGGATGCACAATATATGGCAAACCACCAAATTTTCTTTTTTGGTCTCGATGCTGATGAGTAGCAATATATATTGCCTTTTGAATTTTTGGATTAAGAAGCATGCCTATCTTTCTTCTGTCGTTACTCCATCAAACTCAGCTTCATTTTTCATTGCGTCGGCTTTCGTTTCTCGCACAATACCATCTTTATGATGTGCTGGTGAATATATTGTATAAAGTTTTAGCGATTCCGTTTCTGATGTATTCAATACATTATGTTCTGCGCCAGCAGGAACCACCACAGCATCACCATCTTTAACATCATATTCGTTGCCATCTATCGTCACTCTACCTTCCCCACTTTCAAAACGAAAAAATTGATCATTATCTTCGTGAACTTCAAGCCCAATATCCTCAAGTGGTCGCAAGCTCATAAGCACAAGTTGGCTATGCACACTTGAATAAAGTACTTTACGAAAATTATTATTTTCGATTGTTAATTGTTCTATATTGTCTTTATATCCTTTCATATATTTGTTTGCATTAGTTATTTTTATGTCATTCCCGCGGAGTCGGGAATCCAGTCTGAAAATTCAAAACATGGATCCTCGCATTCGCAAGGATGACACATAAAATGTTTATAATTAATATAATTATACCACATGAAAGAAAAAACAGGTCAAATATTTTTGCCTGTTTTTTCACTGAATTTGATATAAAACAAATTATCTCGCCCGGTAGTGTTTTTTGTACACAAAAACTACTACCGGGTCCTCTTTTTACCAATCTTTTTAGCTTTTGCAGCTTTTCTTGCATGTTTTGCAGCAAGGCGCTTTGGTGTCTTTTTAGAACGAGATTTTTTGTTTTTAATATCTTGACTTAATCTTTTTGCCATATAAAGACAGTATACACTAAATTCTAAAATTTGGAAGAAATTTTAGAATAGAATTATGAATTATGAATTAGGAATTAAAAGTGAATTAATAAAAAAGCTCAGACATAATCTGAGCTAATGGCTATTTAGAAACTATTCCACGGATTAATTCCACACCTTTCGAAATCATCAAAGCGAGATTCTGCTAGGACTTTCAATCCGTTTCTATCATTACCTTCAGGAAAAATCACTTCTTTTGATATATGCTCCAAAGAAACCCTTCTACGCAGACTTTTTCTGAAGCATATTTCACAAAGATTTTTAAGGTAGAAACAAATATTTGCGGGGTGTCGATATAGGAATCCTTTCCTTTCAGCCTCTTCCTCGTACCACCTACAGAGTTCTTCCAACGAAAGTAATGTAAACTCGATGTTAGATAATACAGACAACTCAACAAAAGGTAACTCGCATTGAATAAACTTTTGTTGCTTTGGAAGAGTCTGCTTGTCTCTCCTCTCTTTTGCTCGAATATGTCTGTCGACTCTAAATTTTACTTCTTCGAATACATCACCCTCAACGTCACAATAAGACCAATCAAGTGGAAACAAATTCATAAATCCTTCAACAAGTGTAGCTTGATAACTTCTTCGATGAGAAATTCCCCCACTACTATATTCAAACCAAAGTCTATTAATAAGCAGGCGGAATAAAACTTCACTATTTAACCAGTATAATGGTCGCTTATTCATTTTCTGAAATCCTTCCTATTTTGTTGTTATTTATACCTTTTCTAAATGCATATTATCCTTTACCTAATTATGAGTCAAATTCTTAATTTAACGTCTTTGTGCTAGTATGACTACATGAACGAAATCTGGGATGTAGCTGTAATAGGAGGCGGACCTGCAGGAATGATCTCCGCGGGGCGTTCGGCTGAATTAGGGGCTAAAGTTATTCTAATAGAAAAAAACGAAAGCCTAGGGAAGAAACTTTTAATTACAGGAAATGGGCGGTGTAATGTTACCAATGCCGAATTTGATACTCGGGCTTTGTTAGAAAAATTTAAAGAAAATGGGAAATTTCTTTTTTCAGCTTTTTCACAATTTTCTGTGAAAGAGACTTTAAATTTTTTTAATTCAAAGGGGATGCCAACAAAAATTGAAAATGAGAAAAGAGTTTTTCCCGAAAGCAATTCATCTTCTTCTGTTTTAAATGTTTTAACATCCTATATGAAAGAAGGGAATGTAAAAATATTAACCAACTCCCCTGTTGCAGAAATCAGAACCTCCCCTTCTGTCATTCCGGCGAAGGCCGGAATCCAGTCGGTAAAATCCGAAGCACGAAACTCGAAATCCGAAACAAATTCAAAATTCAAAATATTAAATTTTAAACAAAATGCATTTAAGACTGAATTCCCGCTGGAGTTTACGCTCGTGGATACGGGTGCAGGAATGACACAGAGTAAAAAAATTACCTCTGTTATTCTTGAAAACAGAGATGAAATATTTGCCAAATCTTTCATAATCGCTACTGGTGGTAAATCATATCCAAAGACAGGTTCAACAGGAGATGGCTTTGTATGGCTTAAAAAACTTGGGCACACAATTATTAAACCCGACTCTGCACTTGTGCCCATAAACATAAAAGAAGATTGGGTAAAAGAACTTCAAGGTCTTGCCTTGGATAATATAAAAATAGGGATTATTCAAGATGACAAAAAAATAGAAACAAAACTAGGTAAAATCCTATTCACTCACTTTGGATTAAGTGGTCCAACTATTTTAAATATGAGCAGAAAAATAAATGAAATAATGCCAAATGGAGATGTTTTTATTTCACTCGATCTTCTTCCAAAATTCGATTTCTCCTCGCTAAACACCGAGCTACAAAAAGTCTTCAAAAAACACACAAACAAAATATTTAAAAATGCAATATTAGATTTAATCCCTTCGGGACTTGTACCAACTATTATAAAAAAATCTGATATAAATGGAGATACATTTTGTCACAGCGTGACAAGGGATGAACGAATTAAATTAATGCATGTATTAAAAGATGTACGAATGCAAGTTCTAAGCCTACAAAGCCCCGAAAATGCAATTGTTGCATCCGGAGGAGTAGCGCTCGAAGAAGTAGATTTTAAAACTATGCAATCCAAACTTTTTTCAAACCTATATCTCACTGGTGACATATTAAATATCAACCGCCCTTCCGGTGGCTTTAGTCTACAAATATGCTGGACTACAGGATATGTTGCTGGGACAAATGCATCAAAATAATTTCAGCTTCTCCGCTCTAGTTAATTTCTTGATTACACACTCTCTTTTTAGTGCTTCACTCTTTGTTTCGAAAGATTCAGAATACTTCAAAACTACCGGCCGGCGGATTTTTGTATAATGCGCACCCTGCTTAGAATTGTTGTGAACATGAAGCCTTTTTTGAATATCATTTGTAGAACCTACATATAAGGTCTTGTCAGTACATTCAAGAATATAAACATAATATTGCATATTACTTTATCCAAGGTCTCCCCTTGGAAGTGTCCAAGGGGAGACCTTGGATTTCAGAGTCTGGTGTAAAAAATAACCATTCATCTATAAAATTTTCAAAATCTTTAAATTCCCTAAAATATTCAGGTAACCCTTTTTTGTCTAAAATTAACCCTTCTTCCCTTTCTACTCCTAAATAATCAGAATAGCTAGAATAATTATATTTATCTAAAAATGATTTTGCTTTGATTTTATCTGCTATACCGTTTTCTTTCCAATCGGGTTGGATCATTTTTATCGGATTTAAATGTATATAAGAGAGAATGTATTTTAAATATACGTCAATATCGAGATGTTTTGCTTTAAATTCACTTTCAAACAAGGATCCCGTCCTTTTATTTTTTTTATTAAAATACATTGAATATGCAGTTAGAAGCCTCATCATGAATTTACTGATACCACCTTCTACAATTTCTTTAAGTAGAATATGAAAATGATTGTCCATTAAGCAATACGCGCCAATCGACACAATCTTCCTGCCTACATCAATTTTATCCAAGGTCTCCCCTTGGATTGATTTAAAAACGGTTGGTTTGTCTCCATTACAAAGGTACAATAGTTTTACAAACCTATCTTTATCACAAGTTTCTAGAAAAATAATTCTTTTATCAACACCCCTGCTGTATATGTGATAAAATTCATCAAGTGAAAAATCAAAAGTTCTATTCATACATTATAATCATATCAAACTTTTAAATACACGACCACAAGATTATCCAAGGTCTCCCCTTGGAAGTGTCCAAGGGGAGACCTTGGATATTACTTCTCGAGGTCTAGCGTTTCATCTATTCTAATTTTTTTCACAAAATCGGGAACATGGGAGACGATAATCATTGCTCCCTCGTATTTGTTTAGGGCTTCAGCAATAATTGGTAGGTGGCGAAAGTTTATATGATTTGTTGGTTCATCTAAAATTAATAGCCCCGGTTTTTGAAGTACAAGCCGAGCAAAAGCCACAAGGCCTTTTTGGCCTTCAGAAAGGGTACCAATTTTTGCATGTATCATTTCGGATGTTATAAGAAAACCTGCAGCTGTTGCGCGCATTGTTTCTTCTATTTTTTTCTCCATCACAGACATTAGAGAATTATAAACAGTATCTTCAAAATTAAGTGTTGAAAAATCTTGTCTGTAATACCCCACCCGAACACCCGATGCAATCTCGGAACTTTTATCACTACTTGTTGCAATACGCTCGAGTAAAGTTGTTTTTCCAATACCATTTGGACCTCTTAAAAGTAAATGCTGTTTTTTCTTTAATACTACATTCGCTTTTCTGTGTACGAGCAAATGCGTCTTTGGACTAATTATTCCAAACTCCGAAATACTAATTATTTTTCCAACTTGTTCTAGTTGTGAAGGGATAATGAAATGTCGAATAGTTTTGTCTTCTCTTCGAATATCAACTTTTTCTTCTTCGAGCTCCTCTGCTTTATCACGCATTCTTCTGGCCACCATTCTCATCTGACCTCCTTTGTTTGCAAAGAAGTTTGCTTTGTCTTTATTTTCTTGAATTTCTTTTGCAAGCTGTGCATTCTTTCTATTTTCTTTTTCAAGTCTAATTGCAATTTGTTCTGCCACATCAAAATAGTTGCCCACATACTGTTCTAGTTTTTTTGTATATATGTCCAAGTAAAGCACACCATCAGTAAATTTATTCAAAAATTCCGCTTCGTGAGAAATCACCAAAACAGTTTTCTTATAATCCATTAAAAATTGAGTTAAATGATCAATCCCCGCCTTGTCCAAATTATTTGTTGGTTCATCAAGAAGCAGAAGGTCTGGATCTTGGATTAGAGCAGAAGCTAAAAGAATCCTAGCTTGCTGACCACCAGAAAAAGTATCCACAATCCTATCATGAAGTTTTTCATGACCTTTCAAATTTACAATTTCAAGAACATCATCGATTTTTTTATCAATGTCATATATCTTGCCTGCACTTTTCCGAAGCCCAGCTTTCACAGAATCATCAAAAGCTTTTTCAAAAAATTCTCTTAAAGTTAAATTAAGTTCATCGCGAGGAATAACCTGCCTAGCAATAGCAATAGTGACACCGTTTGTAATGAACACATCCCCATTCTCAAGTTTGAGTCTTCCTGTAATAATCCCAAAGATCGTACTTTTTCCAGATCCATTCTGGCCCATGATAGTTATTTTTGAACCCCGACGCAATGAACAATCCACTTCATTTAGAATTGGTTTATTATGTCCATATTCGAAGGACGCTTTTTGAAATCTTAGGATTGTGTCGGTGTTGGACATGATTTAGTTTTTAGGCACTAGGCTCTAGGTGCTAGCAAATTCAAAATTCTAACATTTTTTATTAAAAAAACCTGGAATTGTCGTCCTCGCGAATGCGGGGACCCAGGTTTATTTAATTCTCTGGATTCCCGTATTCACGAGAATGACAGAGGGGGATGCAAATTATTTCTTTCCCTAAAACTTTTGGTACAAAAGTTCGGGCGAACAATTTTCTACTAAAAATTGTTTTAGCCTATTTTTTCTTCTTTGAAACTGCTTTCTTCGCAACTACAACTTTTGGAGCTGTGACCGCTTTTTTTACAACAGAAGAAAGTGCTTTTATATCAACTTTATTTTCTGGAGCTTTTTTTATACTATATGAATCACTTTTCAAAAGTTCCATAACTTTATCAAGCTTGTTGTTGATTATTTCAATCTGCTTCTTTAAATCAGTTATTGCTGAGTTATCTGCTTGAGATCGAGGAGCTCGATCAAATGAAGGTGTTCGACTTGCAAAACTATTTGTTGCACCTCTTGGTCGATCATCTCTTCGTTCATCTCGTCTATCTCCTCCTCCGTCGTTTCGTCGTGGATGATCAGAACCATCTTCTTTATGTTTTGAAAAACAGTAGCTACAATACACAGGCTTGTCACCAGTTGGGCGAAAAGGTACTTCACAAGTTTTTTGACATTCAGCACAAGTTGCGCTAAACATTTGTGACTCTCTGAAATCTCTATTACCCGGGCGACCACCAGATGATCGTCCACCACCAAATGATGAACCTCGAGAATTTCCTCCACCAAAACTGTTTCCGCCTCTATTGCCTCCACCAAAACTACTTCCTCCTCGCTTTTTAAAATCTCCCATAAATATTATTTATTTTGTTATTATTATTTAAAACTTTAACCTACCATTCTCAATCACTCTATTTATCTGTCATTCCTGATTTAGTGCGGAATTCACTCTGAAAATTCAGCGTGGATTCCCGCCTTCGCGGGAATGACAAAAGGGTGATTGAAAATGTATTTAAAACAGAATTTTAGAGGTCGAATCTCTCTCAAAACTATTGTACTTAATTATAGCACATAAATTTAAAAAAGAAAAGGTTAAACAAATTTAAACAAATTTGACTATAATTTTAATAAGAATATACTAATTTATGCATGTTTGGAGGAACGTGCACAAATCCGTTTGCTAAAATCCGGGGGGAGATTGGCAGACGCTGGCCGGTTCAACTTGCTTCACAGCAGACAGTTGGACCGGCCAAAATTTTGCCTAATTTTCTCTTACTCACCCTCAAAACTTTTTGGGTAAAAAGACTTAGGAGGACAAGCTACTCACTACTCACTACTCACTCATTATGATATACTCAACCCCAATGAAACAACGAGTAAAAAAATCACTACCACCAAAACCCGAAGCCCCGCTATACCCAATGCGAATCAATAAATACCTTGCTTTAAAAAATTATGCCACAAGAAGAGGCGCGGACACACTTGTTGAAAAAGGACAGGTTTTTATAAATGACTCAAGGGCTGTACTCGGAGACAAGGTTAATGAAAATGATAAAGTTGAGGTACACAATCGAGGAAAAGCAAAAGAATATATCTACCTTGCATATAATAAACCTAGAGGAATAATCACCCACTCACCACAACATGGGGAAAAAGAAGTCAAAGAAGATATCCCTATCCGTGATGTCTTTCCTGTGGGGAGACTTGATAAAGATTCTACAGGACTTTTAATACTCACAAATGATGGGCGTGTTACAGACCGCTTGCTTAACCCAAAGCATGCACACGATAAAGAATATATAGTAACAACAAAAAATAATCTTCGATCTAGTTTTAAAGCAAAAATGGAAGCTGGTGTAAAAATTGAAAATGAAATGACGAAGCCTTGTAAGGTAGACATAATAAACGAAAATACTTTTAGAATTACTTTAGGCGAAGGAAAAAAACATCAAATTCGAAGAATGTGTGTAGCGCTCTTCCAAGAGGTAGATACTTTAAAGCGTGTTCGAATTATGAATATTATCTTAGGAAAAGTTGAAGAAGGAAGTTATAGAAAAATCGTCGGTGAAGAATTGAAAGTGTTTTTGACAGCACTAGGACTTACAAACTAGTTTGTAGTGAGTAGTTGGTAGTGGGTAGTAGAATCACTTTAAATTAAAAATTTAGAAATTATTTTGAAATTAAAAATCGACATAAAACACAGAGTGAAGCGACAATGTTTTATGTCGTCCTCGGTAATCCGGGGATCTGAAGTTGAAATTAAAAATTCAAAAAATAAAATCCTCTCAATTTCTTGAGAGGATTTTATTTTTTGCATAGATTACGCTGCAACTTCGGCTTCTGGAGTTTCTTCTGCTGGAGTTTCCTCTACAGGAGCTTCTTCAACAACTGGAGTTTCTTCTACTACTTCTGCAACCGGCGCTGTATCTGCAACAACTTCGGCAGGAACAGTCTCGTCAGTTACAACTACATTTGTGTCATCTGTCATAATTTTGTTTATAGTTAGGTTTCTATTAAAACGACCCAACTATGATACTACAGTATCAAGAAAAAAGCAAATTTATCCTTATTTTAGGCCTAAAAACACTAATTAAACTGTTGAAGAAACGCAATAATCATAGCCACAACTGCAGTTGCCATCAAGAAAAATGTAAGCCAAACCAAGAAGCTCGAAAGTTTACTACTCTTATATTCTCCCATAATCTTTGGATTTGATGCAATCTTTGCAATAAGAAAAATTAAAGGAACAGCAATCACTCCATTAATAACAGCAGTAATAACTAACGCCTTAACTGGATCAATACCAATAAAATTAATCAGAAGGCCAATAAGTGTAGCGACTGTAATAACCCCATAAAAACCATGTGCTCTTTTAAATTTTTGATTTAAACCCTCTCTCCAAGAAAATGCTTCTGAAATCGCGTAAGAAGCTGAGGCAGACAAAACAGGCACGGCCAAAAGACCAAGGCCAATGATTCCAGTAGCAAAAATTGCTTTAGCTAAAAAACCAGCATAAGGAAATGTTGAAACTAAAGGCTCAAGAGCACGAGCAGCATCAGCTGCAGTCGCAATATTTGTAACACCATTTTTATGAAGCACAGTTGCGGAAACAACAATAATACACCAAGTTGCTATTTGGGATGAAATCATGCCGAGAGCATTGTCGAAACGAATAGATTTCATAAAAGACTTCGTCAAAGTCGGTTTACCATTATGAATTAAATTTTTCTTATGTTCTTCCTCGACTTCTTCTGAAGCTTCCCAAAAAAACATATAAGGTGAAATGGTTGTACCAAGCACACCAGTAATTATAAACAAGAAGGCAAAAGTAAATTCAAAATGAGGAACAAATGTTGCCCTAAAAATTTCTGCCCACGGCTCTTTTACAATAAAAACAGTAAGCACATATGAAAAAAGTGCTAAAGCAAGCCACTTAAGTAATTTTGCATAATTTTTATATGAAACAAATATCTCTAATACAAGGATGAGAATAGTAAATCCAAGTGTTGCCAAGACAAAAGGAATTGGAATAATTAATCCTAATGCAGCTGCCATCGCACCAATATCAGCACCAATATTTATTGTATTTGCAATAAGAACTAAAAAAACAGCCCCGAACAAAACCTTTTTTGAATAATTTTCTCTTATGACTGTTGCTATCCCCTTTCCGGTCACTGCTCCAATACGTGCACAAGCTTCCTGAATTGCTGTAACTAAGGGTAGCATAAAAATAACAGTCCATAGCTGGCCATAGCCAAATTGTGCACCCGTCTGACTATATGTTGCAATTCCCGATGGATCATCATCAGCAGCTCCAGTAATAAGCCCGGGCCCAACACTTTTAGTAATTTTTTTTATTTTCCAGCCAAATTTCGCCATTTTTATTTTATTAGTTTTCATCAGAAACAGAAATATCCTTCATTTTATATGCTCTTATCAAGGCCACAAATAGACTCAAAATTAAAGGGCCTAAAATAAATCCGGTAGGACCTATAAAGCTAATACCACCTAAAACTGAAAATAAAATAAACAATGGATGAATACCAATCGACTTATGCATAATTGCCGGTCTTAATAGATTGTCTATTATATTTACTACAATCAAAGCCCATAATAATAATCCAATAGTATTAAAGATTGTTCCGTAGAAAAATGAATACAGAATAATTGGGATAAAAACAAGACCTGTGCCAATGCCTGGAATAAAGGCAGCAATTATTGCTATAGTTCCAAGTAAAGTTGCGTTTGGAATACCAAAAATTGCAATACCGATTCCTGATACAATACCTTGAATTATTGCAATTACAATAGATCCAAAAACAACAGATTTTATAGCTGTCTCTATAGAAGCTAGCAAATTATCATATGTGTCCGAAGAAATTGGTATTAAATCTTTTATATTTTTTCTAAACTTTTCGCTGTCTTTTAATAAAAAGAACAAGGCAATAGTTGCTAAAAGAATCTTTAAAAATATATCAAAAGTCACGGTAAAGAAACTCCCCAAATTTGAAAGAACCCAAGAGGAAAATCCACCAACATATTTTTCTATATGCACATCACTATTAGGGATAATTGTTTTTAAGTTATCATTTATTAAATTATTTATACTAACGACATCAGATGCGTTTGGGGTATCTAAAGAAACATACATATTTTTAGCTTCTTTAATTAGTTGGGCAGAAACAAAATATACTGGGATAAAAATAATGATATAAAATAATAAAATAGTTACTATTGAACCAATTGATTTGTTTCCAAATGAAAGCTTGGTGATTCTTTTATAAACTGGATCAAGTATAACCGAAGCAATAATAGCCAAAGTCAAAGTTATTAAAAATGGTGAAAGGACTAGAATTGATAAAACAAATAAAGCTGTTAAAGAGATGCCAAAAAAGATTTGTGATTTATTACTATTCATATAGAGGTATTATACAACAAAAACAAAAAGAGTCCCATACTACTTGCTAATTCACTTATTACTGCATAAAAACGACGACCGTCATTTTTATGCAGTAACAAAAACTCCCAGAATAATCTGAGAGTTTTTGTTTTTAAAAAAATACCTAATTGAAATTTATTTTTTCTTTACTACCTTTTTTACCGGAGCCCTCATACTCATTTCCTCCTCAAGGGCAGACTGTGCTGCTGCAAGTCTTGCCACAGGAACACGATACGGAGAACAACTCACATAGGTTAATCCTAGTTTATGGCAGAATCGAACAGACGCGGGGTCACCCCCGTGCTCACCACAAATACCCATTTTCATACCCGGTCGTGTTGCATTTCCTTTTTGTACTGCAATTCTCATAAGTTCCCCCACTCCAGTTTGATCAATAGAAGCGAAAGGATTCATTTTAATTATTTCATTCTCCTGATATTCAGATATAAATGAGCCTGAATCATCTCTACTCATACCCAAACATGTTTGTGTTAAATCGTTTGTTCCGAAACTAAAGAATTGTGCTGTCTGTGCAATTTCATCGGCTGTAATAGCACCTCGTGGAATTTCAATCATTGTCCCCACCATATAATCAATCTTTACTTTCTTCTCATTCATAACTTCTTTTGCAATTCTATGAACAACTTCTACTTGAAGGTCAAGCTCTTTTTTGAACCCAACAAGAGGAATCATAATCTCTGGTTTAACTTTAACACCAGATTTTTGCACTTCCACCGCTGCTTCAAACACTGCCCGTGCCTGCATTTCTGAAATTTCAGGATGAACAATTCCTAAGCGACACCCTCGCAAACCAAGCATTGGATTAAATTCATGAAGCTCTTTAATTCTTTGTTTTATCTTATCAACTGAAATATTCATTTTCACCGCTAAATCTTTTTGTGCCTTATCTTCATGTGGGAGAAATTCGTGAAGTGGTGGATCTAAGAAACGAATTGTGGCTGGGAAACCCTTGAGAGCTTTAAAGATTCCAACAAAGTCTGTTTTTTGATATGGCAATAATTTTGCGAGAGCTTTCTTTCTGTCTAGAATATTTTCGGCAAGAATCATTTCGCGCATAGCATCAATTCTATTACCTTCAAAAAACATATGCTCTGTACGCACAAGTCCTACACCAGTTGCTCCAAACGATAAAGCATTTTCCACTTGCTCCGGTGTGTCTGCATTTGTACGAACTTGAAGCTTTGTGGCTTTTGCGCACCAATTCATAAGTGTCTCATACATTCGATATGTCTCACTGTCTTTGGGTTTTAGTGTTTTATCAATTAATACCTGCACGATTTCTGATGGAGCTGTTTTAATTGCTCCAGCGTAAACACTACCTAAAGTTCCATTGATTGAAAGGAAATCTCCTTCTTTATATGTAGTACCCGAAACTGTTAAAGTCTTTTTGTTATAATCGATTTGCAAAGCACTTACTCCACAAACACAAACCTTGCCCATTTGCCTTGCAACAAGAGCCGCATGAGAAGAAACTCCACCTTTTGCAGTGAGAATACCTTCCGCTGCAATCATTCCTCGCAAATCCTCTGGGGTGGTCTCTGCACGAACAAGCAAAACTTTTTCTCCTTTATCTTCAGCAATAACAGCTCGCTCCGCACTAAAGTAAATTTTACCAGAAGCAGCGCCTGGGCCAGCAGGTAAACCTTTTGCAATAACTTTTGCATTTTTCTCTGCTTTTAAATCAAAAATAGGTGCCAAAAGTTGATCAAGCTGATCGGCTGGATTTCGACGTACTGCAGTCTTCCAATCAATAATTTTTTCTTTCACCATATCCATAGAAATTTTCAAAGCGGCAAAAGCTGTTCTTTTTCCATTTCGGGTTTGAAGAATAAAAACTTTTCCATCCTGAATTGTAAATTCCAAATCTTGAACATCTTTAAAATGAGTCTCGAGAGTGTTTCGAATTTTATTTAATTCCTTAAATGCTTCAGGTAAATAATTTACAAGGTTGTGGACTGGCTCTGGAGTACGAACACCAGCCACCACATCTTCACCTTGTGCATTAATTAGAAATTCTCCCCAGAATTCTTTAGTTCCATTTGCAGGGTTTCTAGTGAAGGCAACACCTGAACCAGATTTTGTACCTGTGTTTCCATATACCATTGCCTGCACATTCACAGCTGTTCCCCATTCTGTTGGAATATTATATTTTCTTCGATATACATTTGCTCGATCGTTCATCCATGAACCAAACACTGCGCCCACAGAACCCCAAAGCTGTTCCCATGGATCTTGTGGAAATGATTTTCCTGTTCGCTCTTTAATCAAAGCTTTAAAACGAGTTACCATTTTTTTCAAATCGTCGACTGTAAGAGCAGAGTCATCAATATCTTTTTTATAAATTTCATGTTTAATATTTTCAATCACAACTTCAAATGGCTCGTGATCTTCTCCCTCTCTTTTTTGCACACCCATCACCACGTCACCATACATTTGAATAAATCTGCGATAGCAATCCCAAGCAAATCTTTCGTTTTTTGTTGCTTTTGACAGAGCTTCTACAGTTTTATCATTAAGACCTAGATTTAAAATTGTATCCATCATTCCCGGCATAGAATCTCGTGCTCCTGAGCGGACAGACACAAGTAAAGGCAAAGCTCCTGTATCACCAAACTTTGTGCCCATAATTTTCTCAAGAGATGCGATACCTGTTTTTACTTCAGCAGTTAAGCTCTTAGGATAGGTCTTCTTATTGTCATAATAATATGTACAAACCTCTGTTGTAATTGTAAAACCTGGAGGAACTGGCAAACCAATTCGGCTCATTTCAGCTAGGTTTGCTCCCTTTCCACCTAGAAGTGGCTTCATACTGCCATTTCCATCGGCCTTTTTGTTCCCAAACAGATATACGTATTTTGTTGATTTCATATATACTTTTTTTGTATTTTTTATCTTATAATTTTAATGTCGCTGAATTTTACCACACTTTCAAAATTAATTTAAGTGACGGTCATTTTAGACAATATTTATGTAAATTTAGCCAGAAAATGAGTTTGCTATAACAAACTCATTTTCTCTTCATCTACCCACTACTCACTACAACCTACTCACTACTCACTAATTCAGTACTTCCTAATTACCCCTTTCACAATGGCGGCAATTCGCAAATCTTCTTTTGGATATATTGGCTTATATTTTTTGTTTGCTGGCTCAAGATAAACCTGTGATCCATTTTTTTTATAATATTTCATAGTCCATCCACGATCCACCTCGGCTATAACAATATCACCAACTTTTGGTTGCCTATTTCTTTCCACAATAACCAAATCGCCTTCATATATGCCAGCATCAATCATTGAATCCCCTTTTACTTCTAAAATATATGTGGATTCTTTATGTTCAACTAAATATTCATCAATACTCATTGTATCCATGAGCTCTTCATCCATAGTTGTCGGAAAGCCAGCTTCCACAAGCCCAAGCAGCGGGATCTCATCAAGTCGCATACTTGGTATTAGCTTACCCTTACTGTCTTTTGTAACAATGCCCTCATCAATAAGTTTCTCAATAAGTTTATAAACTGCATTTTTAGATTTGAAACCAACCAAGTCCATAATTTCTTGATAGCTCGGCATTCTTCGATGCTTGTGATAGAAAGAAACAATTTTGTTTTTATATTCGTTCATATTTGGTAGAATTATGAATTAAGAATTAAGAATCCCTCCCCGTATGTCATTCCCGACCTGATCGGGAATCCATGAGTTGAATTTTCAGACTGGATTCCTGTCTTCACGGGAATGACAGCTGTTAATTATAGTAAAAAAGTAGTAATTAAATTAAACGACCTCTTAAATAATCCGCTTCGTCGCCTAAAGCTATCCAGCTGGCGCAAAAGGGCTTTATGACGCTTTGACTCTTTTATATATGAAAGACCTTTAACAATTTTATTGTCAATTTCTTCATTGAGTTTTTGTAACTCACGCTCTATGGCTTTTTTGAATGTGTTGCTACTCATAGATTTGATTAGATTATTACTATGTATACAGTATAGGTGAACATCCGTTCACCGTCAACACATATAACTGTGGATAACTCAACAGAGTACAAAAATGTATTTTTGTAAACCCATAACAAAATCCACCAAACAAATTAAGGGTGGATTTTTGTTTAATTAATTATTTCTTCTATTTAAAACATTTATTCCAAAAGAAAGCCATAAGCCAACCAAAAATATATCCAACAACAAAAGTTACAATAACAAGAGTGACTGCACTTACCAAACTAAATGGCATTATTGCTACTGGCATTGCAATCATATGCACATTTAGAATAAATGTGACCAGAGCTTGAGCTAAGCCCAAGGCAACCAAAACGCTCCAACAAAGATGCAAAAAACTCACAAGAAAACCAAAAGTTAAACCCGTTTTATTTTTATTTATTTTCATGTCCATAACAATAATAATTAGTTAATAATAACTAATATAATTATATACCCCCAAAAACCAAGGGCAAGGAAAGCCTTTTATTTAAAAAATTATATTCCTTCAATATCCAAATCTGATTTTTTTTCTAGAAGTTTCTTCGCATTTTCTGCATCTTTTATAGCTCCATTGTAGGTGTCCATTTGAGTTTTTTTATTCACCGCATTCGAACCCGAATATGCTTTCACAAACCAAATTCCAATAATCAAAACAACAATAAGGATCCCTATCAAAGTCATAAAACCTCCCCTAAAATTTTTTTGTGTTTTTTTCATGTTATTTTAATGTGGAAATAAAAACTCTCCAATAATCATAAAAATAAAAAAAACTGTTTCTAAAATAACAGGCACAAAACCTAGCCACAAAACCCATGAACGCTCCCCTTTTCTAAAAGCTCTAATATTTACAATTAATGCAAAAATTAAAAATGCTATCACCAATATTACAAAAGTAATTCCAGTAATCATTTGCACCTTTTCGCCCCAAACATCGGCTATCATTGGACTTATAAATGTAGCAAAAACTCCAAGCAAAGGCATCAACAAAATCGTTGACATACCAAGACCCATAGCCCACCAAGCAATCTTTGTTCTTGGGCTATCTTTAAATTCATTAAGTGTTTGTTTCTTCATTGTTTAATTATAGCAAATTATTACAAAAATGAACTTTACTTTTCCACCCTATAGGATAATATGGTTTGAGGGAGGAAATTATGTCACAAACAGAAACTCAGCTTGTCGATACAAGACCACCAGAAACAGTTCGCTCGTTTCAAATTGTTCCTTTAAGTTCAGAAAAACCTATAATGAGACTTGACCCAGATGAAGAAAAAGTATTTCATGGGGATTGCTTTTTATTATGTATTGAGGGAGGGGCACATCTTAGCAATCCTTTATCTGAAACTATCTGCATTAAAGGTGATCACAACAATGTACCAAATGGTAAGAATAAATATTATCTAGATGTAATGCTTTGTAATATCAGAGCTGGAAAGAGTGGTCTCGAGTTTTCTTTACAAAGACCAAAACTTTACTAGCCCCAATTTTCAAAATCTAAGCACTGACAAATTTGTTGGTGCTTTTTCTATTATAATAGTTATATGGAAAATATAATTGACATTCCAGCACCATAAGATAAAGTACAAACAGAAAAGTAAAAAAATGAATAGTATGATATCACACGAGGGCAGACCATCGTTTATATTTCGAGTTTTACGCCCAACTTCTCAAGCAGATTTTGGTCAATTGGTTTCTTGTATCAAACTCCGCTTAGATAATGTTAAACTCCTTCAAGAATATCCTCTAAGTGAAAGAACTTTTGACACAGCTCTCGCAACAAGTGCTGTACTCGAAGTTGAAAAGATCCCAACAAATTTTGAGAGAGGTGCCAGACAAGCGATTACAAAACTTGGCTATAATTTTCCAGATCCTGCTGAAGTTTTATCGTTTGTTTACTACAATGTACCAAGGTATGAACAACTTCTACCACAATTTCTTGTTTGCGGTGTACGAAGAGAATCTCCTACCAAATCTGAAATAATTCTTTTTCTAAAAAGAGAAGCTCGTGATTTTGGTTCAAGCTTTTCATTCATTGAAGTATCTGCGAAGAACATCGGAGTAAAATCTGAAATTTTGCTCATTCGAGAACACGAATAAGAGGAGTAGCTCACATCACACGCAAAGCTAGCGGACTCACATCCACTGGCTTTTTTTTTGACAAAATTCTATTTGGGAGTAGGGTTAATATAGGAAATAGACAACTGTTCCCAAAACATAGAAAGGAAAATAATTATGACCCCATGGAAAGACAAGATTTTCTTTTGGTGTGGCAAAAAATCCATTTGTCCACATTGTGGAAGTTCTGACATTCAAACGGTTGAATGTGTGGCAGAGGAAGACATAAAGGGAAAAGATATCCTTGGAAATTTGGGCCTCATTTCTGTAATAAAATTTTGCAACTCATGCAAAAAAAGGATATCAAAAAAGTTGACTGGTAGCTACTATGGCCCCGAAAGTCTTCTTAAAAAACCCGAACCCTCGTCCTAGCGAGGGTTTTTTATCTTCACATCAATATTCATATTGTGAATTTAAGTATTTTTTCTAAATTAAAAGGACAAAAAAGCCACCAGTAACCATAACAGTGAGTAGAAAAACTAATTTGTAAATTTTTTCAATCCATAAATTTGGATTGTATTTAATATTTATTATTGTATAAATTAACATCAATAAACAAAATAATAAAAAATACATAAAGGCCAAAGTGAAATTATAATAAGAAGCCACGAGCCCAATAGCATTTAAAACAAAAAGGTTCCCCAATGTATTTGTGTGCCAGCCTAAAATATCCCAACCATGTGCCTGTTTTGAATAGCCAAGTTTAGAATAAGAAAGACTCGAAACATATAATAAAGGAATGGCTAAAACCAATTGATATATAACCAAGCCTGAAAATCTATTTGGATCAATTGTAATAATAAGAGTCAGAATAAAAAACAAAGAGCCCATCATAAAACTATTTATCATCACCATATTGACCGACTTTTGTGGGTTTATATTGTGAATAAATTCAACACTTTCAACTTTCTTTTTCATCATTAATAAATTATAACTAAAATATTTATTATAAGCCAGTAAAAATTATAAAAATACTAATTTCCTTTGGCCTATTCGCGCGAATAAGTCCAAATTTCCATTTATTAAGTTTTTTTCTTTTTTACTTAGTTTTTATAACAGCAGAACTTGGGAGAGTCTCTTTTATTTTCTGAAGATCCGCTTCGGAATAATTGTTGCCAGAAAGATCCAAAAACCTTAGTTTTGACAAATTACCTAATTCATTAGGAAGTCCAGTCAATTGATTGTTTGATAAATTCAAAACCTCTAGGTTTTTCAATTGCCCCACCTCAGCCGGAACTCCAGTAAAGTTATTATTGCTCAAATTTAAAATTTTAAGATTTCTAAGATTTTGAACTTGTGATTGCAATGCCCCACCTATTTTATTATTTGAAAGATTTAATTCCAGAAGATTTGTTTGACTAAAAATATAGTCAGGTGCCTTTGTAAGACCTCGTCCACTTAAATTTAAAACATTACGATTGCTCAATACAGAAACAACAGGAGTATTTACATCATTGGTATTTGTCTTGCTTGGAATATTTTGATTATTATTAACTGCCGAATTTCGCCCAATAAAATAAGTTACTGTTGATAATCCAGCTATTATAACGATGATAATTAAGATGTTTTTCATATACTTAATTATAGCAGATTTAGACAATAACAACACAAAAATCTGCATAAGCTTATTCGCACGAATAAGCCTATACTAAAAATTCTATTCAGCAGTAGGAAAACAGTTATTTGTTATCTATTATAAGTTATCTGTTATGTGCCCCTATTTAACAAAATACAAAATGTAGCCGATGAATAGGACCAAAATCAAATACCATCCTGTCCACCCTTTTGTAATTGGCATATATTTCTTTAAACAATCAAATTTGTCCCAATAATTTATCTTGCTCCAAGCTCCGCCATTTCCACACCGAGAAATACAAAAAGCCACCAAGCTATCCAAAAGCAATACCCAAAAAATAATTTGAAATATTATCATATACTTATTATACAATCTCTAATTAAAGATTCGCCCTTCTCAAATATTCTTTTATACTCACCTCGCCAGCTTTCCACGAACCAGTTTTTGAATCAATATCTTTTGCTTCAAAACTACCAGTAAATGGAAGACCTTTTGTAGCTCGAGTTAAATACAGTCTTCTGTTTTCATTATCAAATACAACAAAATCCTGCCCGCCATCAAATTTTGGTCCACCCACAACAGTCGGAGAAAATCCAAATTCTCTTTCAATTAAATCATTTACTAATTTTATTGAATTTATATACTCTCCTTTCATATGTTTCTGTGCCTCATGATCGTCTGCAAACTCCTTAAATTTCATAAACTGTCCACCAAATATCACAATATCAACCGTTCCCTGCTCACAACGCATTTTCATTTTAGAAAGCATCTGCTTAAACTCCTCAATAAACTTTTCTTTTTCGTCGTAGAAAAAATATCCAGGGTTTTGATGAGTCATAAAAGAAATATTTTGATGAGTCTCTAAATCATTTCCAACAGCAACAATTCCGGTACAATTTAAAAATTTTACTGAAAACTTACTTAGATTATCTATCGGAGAAAAAACATAAGATCTTTCACCTTCTTTTACAAAACCATCTTTGCGGGCTTCCTCTGGATTTGAATAAAGATCAACTTGCTCTACCTCACCAGTAAGCTCAGGAATGTTACCGTTCCCAGCGGTATCAAGGCAGGTTGTTATAGGCACTATTCCAACTTTAAGGTGTTTAAAATTGTTTTCTTGTGAATTATATTTTTCCATATCTAGATTATACCAAATTTACTTCTCCAAAAATTCTATTACCTAATTCGCGCGAATAAGTCCACAAGCTTACTGTTGTTTTTAAAAAAATTAATTACAATTCAAAGCTTTTCGCCAGCCGGCAGATTGGGCTTCGGCTTCAGAACAAAACCACCTTTCACCACGAGATTCATCAATTTGAGTTTTTGTATATGAGCCACAACCAGGCATATGATAAACCTTCTCTCCAGAGGTGCTAATATTCCCCTTAATTACACAACTATCGTCCTTGGGCAAATTGGAGGCTGTGGAGGACAAAACTGCCTTTTCAGATCCTACAGTTGTAGATTGACTCGTTACTGAAGCCCCCACAGGGCAAGCCTGCCAAAGTCCAATTTTTCCTTCTCTCGCTTCTTTTTCTGCCTGAACAAATAAAGATTGATATTTTACATCGGGCGGATATGAATACGAATGAGCAAAACCTTCCTCCACTAATTTTTTATTTATCAAAACATCATCAAGCCAAATATATCGAAGTAGTCGATTATATTTATCACGGTCGGTCACATCCTTTTCCAAACGCACCATCTTGCCCTCCACAAGTTCTTTATTTTTCTTCGAAGCCTCAACGCCAAAACACTGAACAGGCTTGCGAGGATCAACAGTTTCCGGTGTATCGATTCCAATATATCGCACACGCTCCCCTCCTTCGATTTCAATAGTATCCCCATCGATCACACGAATAACCTTCACCAACTTGCTATCCTTTGGCGAAATTGCAAAAGATTTTTCAATATTTCCACTCGCCCCTCCATTATTATTTTTATATTTCGCAATAATAAGCCCCGCAAAAATACCTAAAATAAAAATTATTGCAACAACCAAAATTCCCAAACAAACCTTCCACACCTTTTCACTCTTTAAATTTTTAATTTTCATAATCAAATTATACCAAATCCCACAACCAAAAACACAAAAAACTACATAGGCTTATTCGTGCGAATAAGCCTATGTTAAAAATTCTCTTCAGCACTCCGAAGTTTCATATTTTAACTTTTGAATAGAATTTCATATGAGAATATTATATCACAGATATTTTTTCCGGGGGTCGGACTTCCAGAGATTTTTAACCATTTTGTTGACTTTAACGAAATGGTTGTGGATAACTTTGACTTGTTTTATAGATTCTGATATATTTAAAGTGATCGTAAGATCACGAAATTTACTGCTTGGGGGCCTCTTTATCGGGGTCCCCTTTGCTATCTAACTCTCTTTTCCAACATATAAATTCGCGAATCTTCTGAATGTCAAAAATAATCAAACCTTTGAGCGTAAGTGCTGAGAGTTCTCGAGAAACCTTCTGAGCTGTTGCAAATAACACAACCTTTTTACCAGAACTAATTAACTTCTCTATTGAGTCTGCAAAATCACTATCGCCACTCCACAAAACAAAAGTTGATGCCTGATTTCTTTCACAATCAATTAACATGTCTACACCAATTTCAACATCGAAATTACATTTCATATCCTCTATGTAATATTCACCTTTTTTATTTAAGTCTCTAAATTTTTCATTGAGGTATTCAATCGTAGGCACTTCAAACTTTCTAAGAAGAGACCTTGCAATAAATTGATCTAGTAAATCCGTTGAATTAGCTTGAATACTTGATGTATCAATTGACAGCTTCATAATTTTCACAGGCTTTGTTCTTAATACATATTTATTATTTTCTGCATCCTTTTTTTCTTTCTTAGATCTATCATTACCTTCCAAATAACCGTTGTAAAAATTCACGGCCTGAATAGTGTCAAATGAGTCTAAAAATTGTTTTAACCTTCTTAATTCTATATGCCAACCAGTCTTAACGCTCCAAGGACGAACATTTCCATAATCAATGTACATTCTGGTTTTTTCAGCAAAAATTTCCTCAAGTTCGGCTATAACTCTTTGTTTATATTGTGAAACTTCCTTTATTTTATCTGTTTTAGCATTAAACATAAAATTATTTTATCTTCTGATACCGATAATTATAACGGATGTTGTCATTTAAAAATTGCCCGTGAGATGAAGAATTTAAAAACTGGTGAAACAAAAACTCTGGTACATTAAAATATTGATACACATCAAAAGATGTGAATTCCACCTCCAAAATAGCCAATGTTACATCATAGCCAATTGACTTAATATTTGATGAATTTACTACTATCCTGTTCATAATTACTTAAATCTTCGCATATAATCAAATAGATTACAAATGTATATTAAAAACCAGAATAATTAATTCTGGCCTTAACACAACTTATATTACCAATACTCTCCTTTTCAATAAGCTTTTGGAATTCGTGTTTATAATCGCCTTTTGATCCTCGGCGAGTATATCTTAATTTTCTATTTGACTGTTTTTTTCTTTTGTAATTCATTTCGCCATGAGCGGATTACTCCTTACCCCTTCCGTTCTGCCATTTTCTGTATTCGGAAGCTAGAGCTGGTGAAG
>CAYZZT010000005.1:0-2379 GCA_964483025.1 uncultured Candidatus Saccharibacteria bacterium
CCTGTTGCCTGTACCATGGATGCCAAACAATGCCCTGATGGCTCGTATGTGGGCCGTACTGGGCCAAATTGTGAGTTTGTGTGTCCGGTTGTGAAAGACGAAAAATTAATATATAAAAGTAAAAATTTTGGATTAGAATTTGCATATCCTAAGGAAATAGTTATTACTGAAAACACTAAAGAGATTTCTTTAAATCATTCTATTCCATTTAAAAATTATGGATGTGATATGAAGGGGGATGGTATTTCATATGATAAATTAAGTGATTTTGGTGTAAGCATAAAATTTTATAATAAATCTTTAGTTGATACAGCAAAATTAGAATCATCTTTTTTAACATCTGAAAATTTTTCCGGCTCTAAATTAGTTGTAAGTCCTGGATATATTGATTCTTACAAAGTTGGTTCATTTGATGGATATTCAATTTATACAGGTGTTGAGGGTTGTGGATATACTAATTATTATTTACCAATTTCAAATGTAAAAACTTTGGTTGTTAAAAGAAATCAAGTTCAAGAATTTTCGGGCATAGTAACTCCAGATGTTAAAGAAAAGGTTTTGGCTGTACCCGGAGTTATTTCTAAAGAAAAAGCAGATTTAATTTTTAATCAAATTTTGACTTCTATTAAATTTAATCAGTAGAATAAAATCTCTGGAGGTTTAACCTCCAGAGATTTTTATATTAACTAAATTAGAAAAAACCAGCGCGCGTGATGCGTGCTGGTATTTGAGGTTTTCACCTTTTACCATCAAACCGTGCTCGGGAAGTGTACCCAGTATAAGGGTGGTTTGCACTACCGTCGGGTTTCCAATGATCGTGGAAGGTGAGTGGCTCTGGTCGGCTTTGATGCCTGCCTGAGTCTTGTTTTTCAGAAGGAACTTTGGTACTCGCTTGAGTACCCCGACTTGCAGTCACTTGACTTGTCATAGGCAAAGAAATATACCATATTTATAATTTTATGCAAATTTTATAAAATTTGCATAAATTTGGACATATGATATTTTATAATAAATTAATACCATAGCTAATTAACCTTTTCTTTTGTCATTCCCGTGAAGACGGGAATCTAGCCTGAAAAATTCAGAACTTGGATCCCCGCATTCGCGAGGATGACAGTCGAGAGGTGAAGGGGTAAATTGGGGATGGTATAAGAAAAAAGTTCTTTGTCGTTTTTCAAACATGAAAAGTAGAAAGGGAATTGTGATATGAAAAAAATCAAATTTTTGTCTATTATTTGTTTGATTTTATTTGGACTTGTTTGGGGTTGTTGTAAATACAATGCTCATATAAAATCCAAAGCCGATTTGTTCATTGTGGATACAAAAGATTATGGGTGGAATACTCTTATTGAAAAACCTACAAGAATCAACAATATCAATAACATCTGGCAGATACGATTTGAATATAAAGGCAAGCAACTTGTTGCCTTTGGAAATTGTGAACAGCCCACAAAACATTGGGAGATCGGTGATGAGGTTTTAATAGTGGAAATTCAGAGTGATCCTTCTACATTTTTCTCACCACCTATATATTTTTTTAACAATCACAGAAAGGCAAGAAAGAAAGTGGAAGAAATGACTTATACTCAGTTGTAATGACTGGGTATTTTCTTTACCCTACTAGGTTTTTATTATTTGTATTTTTATGGAATTTTTTTTAAGAAAATTATAATAGCAAAAAAATTAGAGGTTTATCGGTCTTGCTATTTTAAAAATTTATTGTAATATCTCAAGCAGAAACAACAAAATTATTCATATGAAAAATGTAGTTCTTTTTGATGCAGATGGCACGATTTTTGATTCAATGGATGCAATCTTCGGGGCGGTATGCTATGTCTTTGAGTCAGAAGGAGTTAGTCCTCCCGACTATGAAGATTATCTCATTAATTTTCGATTTCCTATTGGGCAATATTATCGTCGGCGTGGAGTAAATCTTTCTGATGAAGAAATTCTCAGCAGATATCTTGCTTCTTACAAAGCTGGCCACGGTGAATATAATCCTCCATTTTTTCCAGATGCTCGAAACATAATTGAATGGCTTCACAGTAAAAAGTATGGAGTCAAGATAATTACTGCAAATAGTATCGAAAACATAATGCGAGTTCTTTCTTCAACAAATTTTGATGGTTTGATCGAATGCAAATCAGCTGAAAGCAAAGCTGAAGCTATTCGTGAGGAAATTGGGAAATCAAGATTTGGTCGAATGATCCCATTTGTTGGTGATACATGTGCTGATATTGAAGAAGGTAAAAAAGCTGGGATTTTTACTATCGCGGTTTTGAGGCAGAGAATGAAGCTTGCACCGGAATTTTTAAAAGCCGGAGCCAAGATTTGTATTCCATGCTTAATGGATTTAACTGAAGTGGTCACTTGTTGACC
>CAYZZT010000005.1:2479-27609 GCA_964483025.1 uncultured Candidatus Saccharibacteria bacterium
AAATTCACGTAGATATCCTCCAGAGCCTTCACTCCATCTCCAACTGCAATATTATTTTGGTGATATAGCACATCTGTACAATCTCCAGCTGCCCAAATACCGGGAAGCGAAGTTTGTTGAGTATTAGGATCTATTTTGATTGCACCTATTTCATTTAGTTCTACTAAATCTTTAACAATATCGGTATTTGGAATCGCACCAATTTCAACAAAAACTCCTTGTATAGGTATTTCTTTTGTTTCTCCTGTCGCATTATTTTTTACAACAATACTTTTTACAAAAGTATCACCTTTTATTTCTACTATTTCAGAGTCAACAATAGCTGTAACTTTTGGATTTGAAAGTACTTTTTCTACAGTGACTTTATCGGCTTTATATTCATTGTGTCTATTTATCATTGTCACACTTTTTGCATAGGCAGTAAGCTGGGATATAGTTTCAAAACCAGCATTTCCTCCACCCACAACAGCCACATCCATTCCAGAAAACATTGGGCCATCACAAGAAGCACAGTACATTACCCCTTTGTGTTCAAATGTGTCAGCACCTATTGAGCCTAGTTTTTTTCGTTTACTTCCCACAGCAATAAGAACTGCTTCGGCCTCATATGTGCCTTTGTTTGTTGTAATTTGAAATCCATTTTCGATCTTTCTTTGCCCGTCAACCTCTCGGTTGATTAGGGTAATTTTTTCTGCTTTCTCTCCTTCTTTCACATCAACAATATCTTTTGAATATGCGAGCAGGTGTTTTTTTAAGTTATTTGCAAGTTCGGCTCCGGGGATTTTAATTGTTCCAATCCAGTTTTCAATACTTGGAGAAACAATACTTTGGCCACCAAAACTTTCAGTAATAAAGACTGTTTTTAATTGTTTGCGAGAAGCATAAATACCAGCTGAAACAGCTGCTGGTCCACCTCCGATGATTGCGAGTGAATATTTCATATAAGTTTTAAAGTTTATAAAGTTAATTTGATAAAATGCTGGATCCCCGCATTCGCGAGGATGACACAAAACATAGTCGCTTCGCTTCTTGTTTTGTGTCAGTTTGTAAAGTTGCATTTTCTGTCATCCTCGTGAATACGAGGATCCAGGCTAATTCCTCAGACTGGATTCCAGCCTTCGCTGGAATGACAAATAAATAGGAATTTATTACTTCATAATTATATCAAAATACAAAATAAAACCATGATTGACTTTTTTGTGCAAAGTTGTGAATTAACAAAATGGCGACACCGAAGGTGTCGCCATTTTGAATTTTGTTTATTATTTAATGCTTTTGAATTTAGGATTTGTTTCGGATTTCGTGCTTCGGATTTAAAATACTGGGTGGATCACACATAATTTCTTGCTAGAAATTTGTTCGATCCAGACTCACGCCGTCGCGTTCCGTCTTTGAATCATGCCCCACATGATTCAACCTCGCATTCGCAAGGATGACAGATGGGGAAGAATTACTTCAACTTTGATCTTCTCAAAAACGCCGGCACCGCGCCCCAATCATCATCTTGTGTATCATCAATAATTATTTTCTTACTATCATCATCATTTGAAATTGCTATAATCTTCTGATTTTCTTCCTCAACACGTATTACTGGATCTGCAGTTGCAAAGCTTTGTGCTTGTATGGGAGCTGTCACCGGTTCTTGAGTATTATAAATTCTTCCCCTGGGCGCCTCTTCTTTAACAGAATTAAAGTCACCTCTCTGAAATGAGAGTAAACTATTTGTTGAGCTTGGTCTATAAATTGATGGCTCTGGAAAACCAGATGCAATAACAGTAACTTTCACCTCTCCTTTTTTTAATCTTTCATCTTTTACAGTACCAAAAATAACTTTTGCTTCTAGATCTATTGATTCAGTAATAACTTTAGCGGCATCTTGAATTTCTAGCATTCCCAAATCATCGCCCCCAGCAATAGAAAAGAGAACCCCTTTTGCTCCATTTATTGAAATATCAATAAGAGGAGAGTTGATAGCCAATCTTGCTGCTTCTTCAGCGCGTTTTTCACCTGTGGCAGAGCCAACACCCATAAGTGCTGGACCGGCGTTTTCCATAACTGCCCTAATATCTGCAAAGTCTATATTAATGATTCCTGGTGTTGTAATAAGATCTGAAATCCCCTCCACAGCCTGCTTGAGTACCTCGTCACACATCGAGAAAGCGTTTTTGGCACTCGTGTCCCTGCTTACCGTTTGAAGAAGCCTATCATTAGGAATTACGATAAGTGCATCTACTGATTTTTTAAGATCAGAAAGTCCATTGTCTGCAATTTTGTTTCTTTGTGTCCCTTCGAATGAAAATGGTTTTGTAACAACAGCAACTGTGAGTATTCCTAAATCTTTTGCAACTTGTGCGACTATTGGGGCTGCACCAGTTCCTGTGCCTCCTCCCATTCCACAAGCAATAAAAACCATATCAGCACCCTTGAGTGAATTTTGAATTTCTTCTTTTGTTTCTTCCGCGGCACGCTTACCTAATTCTGGGTTCATACCAGTGCCGAGGCCTCGTGTCAGATTTTTTCCAATATGAATTTTCTTTTTGGAAAGAGAATGATGTAAATCTTGGGAATCTGTGTTTACAGCAATAAAATCTACCCCACGAACTTTGGAGTTAATCATATGGTTGGTAGCATTTTTACCTGACCCACCGCATCCAACAACTTTAATTCTTGCAAATGCTTCTACTTCTGGTTTTACTTGTGGCATAATAATTTCGGTTTAGGGGTTTTCTTTAATAATTAAGATATCTGTATAATAGCAAACCATAGCCAAAAACAAAACAGTTGACAAACCGTATATTGGTGTTAAAAAAATTAGAAAAATAACAAGCGAAGCGACTATATTTTTCTAACCCCGCCATTCTTTAAGTATTTAATGGCGGAGGTAAGAAACTCTAAGGCAAAAATTGAGAAAAAATTCTTTTGATTGTTCTTCCTAGGGGTTTCATTATAGTTACACCCCAACCAATTTTAATTGTAGAATCATCATCGTTTAGTAAACCTAAAACACATAGTCCGTATGCTGTTGACCATTTTGGATCCTGAATCTGTATTCCTTTTTCTTGTGCTCCAGAAAGGGCGCCAGAAATTTTTGAAGGAAGTTTTAAATATACTTTTGCTAATTCTTCAATTGGAGATATTTTAGCTCCTTCTCCTGTAAAAATAATTCCAGCTGGGAGTAAGCCATTTTTCCCAATTCTTTTTAAATGATTTTCTATAAGTTCAAAAATATCAGAAAGCCTAGCGACTACTATATCTTCGAGTTTCTTTCTTGAGTGGTTGTGTGCTGGATCTAGTTTGACTTGCTCTGCTTCCTCGAGTGAAATTTTTAGTCCGAGTGCAATATCATTTGTTATATCATTTGAACCAATCGAAAATATTTCAAGGGAAATAGGAATACTATTTTCGTATACTACAATTGAAACAGTTTCTGCTCCAATATTTGCAAGGACACAGCCGGCATTTTTCTGGGCCTTATTTAATGTGACAGTGCTTCCGGCGATAGGAGAAGCTGTGACATCTATAACTGAAACTCCTGCTTCTTCTACTGCTCTAATAAGATCATAAAAATGTTTTTCAATACAAGTAATGAAAAGTGTTTTAGATTCTAATTTTGTACCTTTTCCGCCTATTGGACTGCCAAGAGAAATTTTACCGTCTATTTTGTAGGCGAGGGGAATAGTGTAAATAATACGACGATTCATTATCATTGATTGTGGAATAGAGACTTCGCTTGATTTTATAGATTTATCAAGGTCAAGTTTTGTAATTTCAAGATCAGCTTTACTGATTACAGTATTACCATGAGAAAAAATACTTCCGAGGCCTATACCCCCGATTGAAATATATGCTTCCTTGATTTCAATACCACTTTCTTTTTGAGCAATTTTAATAGCTTCCCGCAAACTTTTTGCGGTTTCGGTAATATTTTCTACATATCCGTGTCGCATACCTTTTGATTCTACGGAGCTTGCAGAAATTATAATAGGCAGACCCTTTGGGTTTGCTTCAGCTACAATTATTTTAATTTGGTTTGTGCCAATATCAATTCCTACGGCAATATTTTTTCGACTCATATGTAAGTGAAAAAGCTGTAAAATATTTTAACTATATTATTATATATTATATATTTTTCTTATTTTCTTTTCAGCTTCTTCCATTATACTACCATGTTGCATTCCTTCCAAATGGTAAAGTCCGTGTATAAATAAAAAGCAAAGAAAATTTTTATATGAACGTTTAAAAAGAGGTGCTTCTTTTTTTACAAGACGTGGATTTATGATAATTTCTCCAGAAGTTTTTGAAAGTTCAAAACTTAAAATATTTGTTGGTTTATCTTTTCCTCTATATTTTTTATTTAAATTTTTTGAGCGAGTGTCACCAACAAAGGCAAGAGAGAGTTCATAATTTTTTCCCAAAACTTTTTCTTTGATAGCACAAAGGGGCAAATCCTTATATGGAACATTGCCCCTTGTAAAGTTTTTAATATCAACAGACATTTTATCGTCGTCTCTTTTTTGATGGTACCTGCTTACCGAGCTTGATAAGCTTCTCGATTTCTGCTTTTTTGCTAATAGATTTTAAACGAGCCTTCTTTACTTTGAAAGTTGAAAGAGCTCTTTCGTTGTAGCGAATACTTCGAACACGAGGAAGTACACCAGCTTCCTGCATTTTTTTTGTAAAACGCTTAAGTAGTGTTCCGTTGTTCTCATTACCTGTTTTTGATACTTCTATATTTGTTGCCATATGTGAAGGGTAGATTATCACGGAAGAGCGAATTCGTCAACGTAGGACAGGGTACTGTCCTCGCAGACTAACGCAGACCGGGCGCAGACGACGCAGACTTGAAACGAGTCTCGAATCCGCATTTGTCATTCTCGCGAATGCGGGAATCCAGATCGCATTTCACTTCTAGCTAAGCCCCCTAAAATAATCTCCCTCACTAAAGCGCTACGACGCTAATAAATTTTCAGTCGCTTTTCTTTACGAAAAATCAAGAACTCGCTGTGCTCCTCCTTACAGGAGCTGTCCACTCATTGGATATTTATTTCGCAAGCTCATAAATATCTCAATGAGTCTTGCACTTGGGTCCCACCCCAAGCTCACTCAAACAGTTGATTTTTCTAAAAAGCTCGTAAAATTTTAAGCATCTTCGCTAACTCGTTCGGGGCGATTATTTTAGGGGACTTGTATTTCAAAGGAGATTTTGCCTAATAAGAAATTTGCGTCGTCTTTGTATAAGGCTTTAGGCTCAGAATATTTTGATTACTTAGAGAATGTAAAAACTCACATAGAGCAAAAAGAAAAGGGCTCCTAAGGCACTAGCACCTTTCGGATCCCTTTTCGTATTGATGACCATATTATACACAATAAGGCAATTGAATGCAAGGTCAAGGGTTGTGGAACATTTATTTTATAAAAAAGCCCCCGATGGAGACGAACTCCATAAGGGTCTTTTTAGTGGTGATAGGTTTATTATAATATAGATATAAAGTTATACAAACAACACCTAAATTTTCAGACTGGATTCCGGTCTTCACCGGAATGACAGAAGTAAAAGCTAGAGCCTATGCTCGACTTATTTTTGTTTACAAAAATAGAAGTGCCCCCGTGGTATAGAGCCTAGTAGCTAGTTAAGGTAACTTCTTAATATATTCTACAAGGTCCTTCACCTTCACCGCTGCCTGAGATCTTGTATCTTTATAGCGAACAAGTACAGTATTATCCATCGCTTCTTTTTGGCCAACAATAAGTAGGTAAGGGAAGTTCTGGGCTTCGGCTGAACCAAGTTGTGCGGAGAGTTTATCTTTTGAAAGAGATTGGGAAACAGAAATTTTTGCCTCTCGAAGAAGGTCAATTATTTCTAAACTTTTTAATTTAGCTTCAAATCCAAATTGAATAAAATAAAATTTTGCTTTTGAAAATTGATTAGCTTTATTACTTCCAGCAGATTCTTTTGGTTTGCTTATACAAATAGAAACTGATGCTCCCGGCACATCTCTTTTAAGCCCCGCTTTTTTTGATAGCCCGTTAAAGCGGGAACCGCAAGCAAGTATTTTTCCTTGTTTTGAATCAGAATTTTCTATAATTTTAAATATTGTATTGTTTGAATATACTCGGTTGCCCACCATACAATTATTAATTCTATAAGGAATATTCATGCTTTCTAAAAATTCTAACACTTCTTTAAAATGTGATTTAGCAATATCATTTAAGTAGCTTACAACTTGCGGCATTGATTCTTTAAGTTCTGTAAGTTTGTCATTTTCCTCATTTATAAAAAGAAAAGGATCTTTTGAGAGTTTTTGGCGAAGTGGGGCGGTGAGTGCACCTAGATTTTTTTTGAAATAACTTATAATTTCTTTACTAAAGCGTAATATTGAATCTTTATCGCCAACACTATTTATTTCAATAGAAAGATTTTTGTGCCCATATTCTTTTAGTATTGCAAGAGTTGCCTTTATAAGTGTTGCTTCGGCAATACTTTTTGTACTGCCCAATATGTTTAAGTGGACATTTTTAGAACCGCGCTTTGTACCGTGATTTTCATAATAAACAATTGCCGGTTGAGTTTCTTTTGTAAGTGTTCCTTCTAAATAGTGGCGAGCAAGAGATATTCTATTTGGGACAGAAGGCATTTGTAATTCTTGTGTTGTATTTTCTGGATGAATTTTTTTTAGAGTTTTTGCAATTGCTTCATCGGCTTTTGTTATTTCTGGTTCTAAAATTCCCTCAAAACCATAGTATTGAGCTATGGTGTATGCTTTTTCTTTATTTATGTATTCTTTCTGAATTTTCTGTGGTTGTTTTTTCATTTGTGTAGCTGTTAGGCTCTAGGCGCTAGGCTCTAGCATTTATAAATAATTTAATGTGTCCCCTCTGTCATCCTCGCGAACGCGGGGATCCAGTCTAAAAAGTATTTGTTTTAAATTTAGAATTTAATTCTTTTGGATTTGTTTCGGATTTCGTGCTTCGAATTTCGGATTTTGCTAGAGCCTAGTGCCTAGCGCCCAAAGGCTAGTTGTCAAATGTTGCCTTCCCCGGAAACACACTAATTTTGTTTGGTGGGAAAAGTCTTAATATTGCACGGCCTACCATATCTTCTTTGGGCATCGGCCCCCAATATCTTGAATCCAAACTTTTATCTCGATTGTCTCCTGCGGTGAAGTATTCATCTTCTTTAAGGGTAATGTTTGAAGTTTTTGTGCTTGGATATGCAACGTATGGTTCATCAAGTACAAAACCTTCGGGATGTTCTGTGTTAAAGATTGTTGTTCGTGGGCCTTCTATCACCACATGCTCTCCTGGAAGACCGATAATTCTTTTAATAAAATATTTTGAAGTGTCGAGTGGATATTTAAATATTACGACATCACCTCTTTGTGGCTCAGAAAAACGATATGTAATTTCATCCACAACCAAATATTGTTTATCGGCAAAAGTGGGATCCATTGATGAGCCAGATACAATAAATGGCTGAGCTATGAAATACCTGAAGGGGATAGCGATAGCAAGTGCAATAAAAAGAAAAGTAAAAAAATCTTTCCAAAAGTTCTCTTTTGGTGGGATTACGATTGTGGTTGTTAAAGGTGCTTGTTCTTGTTCCATATATAGACAGTATTATACTTTTTATATTCAATTGACACAATAGCAAATTAGTTGTGTGTTGGGGTATGTATTCATTTATAATTTTTAATTTTGTAATTTTTAAATAATGATGAAATGTTTTAAAAAAGGAATGCAAATGCTTGATCCTCGGGATTACCCTAGGATGACAGAGAAATTCAAAAATTAAGACATTATTTATCCCAGATAATGCAATAAACTGGGACATGAAAATCACAAAATTAAAAATTAAAAATTTAGCAATTCTATGCTAGAATTGCTACATGATCTACATAGTTGGCCTTGGAAACCCGGGCGAAGAATATAAAAAAACACGACATAATACAGGTCGTATTATTTTAGATATTATCCGCAAAAAAATTGACGCGGATGATTTTGAATTTAATAAAAAAATAAATGCTCTTGTGAGTGAGGGGAAAATTGGAAAAGAAAAGGTAATGTTGATAGAGCCAGAGACTTTTATGAATAAGTCTGGGCTTTCACTTAAGTCGCTTATTACAAGCAAAAAGAAGGCGGGGGATTTAGTGGTGATTTATGACGACCTTGATTTACCTATTGGTAAAATGAAAATTTCTTTTAATAGGGGAACGGGCGGGCATCGAGGTTTGGAATCTGTAGCGAAGCAAATCAAAACTTTAGAATTTGTGCGTTTTCGTGTGGGAATTTCTCCAAAGACACCGAGTGGGAAAACTAAAAAACCATCTGGCGAGCAAGCTGTCGAAAAACATATTTTAGGGGTATTTAAAGATCCTGAAATGTTGGAATTGAAAAAGATAGGAAAACATGCCACAGAGGCCTTGGAAGTTTTTGTGGAGGATGGGGTGGAAATGGCGATGACGAGATTTAATTGACACAAAACAACGAACGAAGTGACTATGTTTTGTGTCATCCCAGAAATCCGACCCACTGGAGGATTATCTGGGATCCAGGTTTAGAATTTTTTAGACTGGATTCCGGCCGGAGTTTATGCTCACGAATGTGGGTGCCGGAATGACATGCAATACAAAAACCGCGCACTTATTAGGTGTCCACTTTATGGGGCACAGATCATAAGGCGCGGTTTTTCTAAAAGAAAAAGACCAAAACATGGGTTAGTTTTGGTCTTCGGGTTGTGGTTCGGAGACAGTGAAGTTCCACGATCTAAATATTGAGATGACTGTGTCTACTTTACTCTCGACAACACTGACGGTAATCGTATGTTTACGATACTCATGAGTAACAAGAGTAGCTGTTCCTTTTCCTGTTGCAAGCTCGATATCCTTTTTGACTGTTTCTGCGCCTATGCGACTAAAATCGGTTATGCTGGCTGTTATCGTTTTCATCTGACAGATTAGCGAAGTTTGTCGGAGGCCTTGAATTTGAAGACGGGTTCCTCATCTTGTCCACTCGTGCGAGTGGCATAGAATTCTGAATAGCCATCGGTGATGACTGGTTTGCCGTTTTGGAAGCATCTGTAGACGACCTTGAGCGGTTCTTCTTTTCCTTTGCGAACTTTGACTCCGTCATATGCGAAGTTAATGCGAGGCTGATTCGGCGATGTCTGTGTTGCTTGCATTTTATTGTTTTGTTATTTGTTCTGTAGGCCGATCGGATGATTTAGGCCTTTGCTGAAAGAAAAGTTATAACAAAAGAGGAGGGAAGTCAAGGATACAAAAACCGCGCCGTACGGCGCGGTTTTATGTTTGTTGGAGAGGAGGTCTTAAAAATAGCTAGGCTATTTTTTCTCTCCAACGTATGAAAGAGTCATTCGCTGATCTTTTGGTTCAAAGAGGGTGATTTTGAAATCATAGATTTTGCCAAGTTCTAGAGTTTGTTTTATTTTTTCTTCGCTTCCAAATTCTGAAACATGCACAAGTCCTGCCACACCTTCTTCGATTGATGCAAGTGCGCCGTGCTTATTGAATTTAATAACAATAGCTCGTACATCCTGATCTTTTTTGTAAGTCTTTGCAGCTTCAAACCATGGGTTTTCTTTAAGTGCCTTAATTGAAAGTGAAATTTTACCTTCTTTAACTTCAATAACTTTTACTTTTATCTTATCGCCAACTTTAAATAGAGCTTTTGGATTTTCAACAAGACCCCAGTCAATTTCTGAAATATGAACAAGTCCTTCTAGGCCGTCTTCAATCTTCACGAATACCCCGAATTCAACAATCCCTGTAACTTCGCCGTCTAGGATATCGCCAACTTTATATTTACCAACTATTTTTTCTTTATCTTTTTGTTCAAGATTTTTCTCAGAGAAAATTAGTTTTCCATCTTTTGGAGTTGCTCCAATAATAGAAACTGCAATTTTTGTATTAACAAGTTTTCGAAGTTCTTCTAGGATCTTATCTTTATCACCATCTTCTACACGAGGGTAATGTTCGGCTTTAAGCTGTGAAGCAGGAAGGAAACCTTGCACACCTTGCCATGAAAGCAAAAGTCCTCCTTTGTTTGCATCAAGAATAGGAAGTTCAAATACTGTTTTAGCTTTGATAGCTTCTTCAATTTCACTCCACACAAGAGCTTGTTTTGCTTCTTTTAGTGAAAGCTCGATATATCCTTCTTCGTTTGAAATATCAACAACCTTTGCTGTTACTTTATCATTTGTACGAATTTTTCGGATAATGTCGCGAGCATTGATAAATTCTTTACCATAAATAATACCAGTACCAAAAGGTGCTAGGTCTATATATAGTCTTGATTTAACAAGTTCGATAACTGTTCCTTCAATTAGGTCACCAACCGCTGGTGGGTTTGCCGAAGCGCTTACTATTTGCGCCATCAAGCCTTCTCTTTTCGGCTTAGTGTCATCTTGGGTAGAGTTTATGTCCTCTACAATTGTGTCTGTAGACATATTTAAAAGTGTTGTGTGAGATTTACGTTTTCGTATTGAGTGACAAGAGGGACACATACGACGTTACCGCAAAACTCGGGTTATTAAACAACAGGGAGACATTAGCATTTTTTTGTGAATTAGTAAAGGGCCGTTCAGTGTTACTTTTTGCGACCGCTCCGTCGCCCAGCGGCTCCTCGCTTCGGTTTCGCCGAAAACTTTTTGAGTACAAAAAGGCCATGCTTTTCGGCTGCAAATGCTCGCAAAAAGTAATACCTTCACTCGCTTTTGTAAATAAGCATCTCTCCCTTAGTTGGTGGCTAAAACATTTTGAGTACAAAATGTTCGCCCGAACAAATTTGCGCTCAAATTTGTTTTAGGGGTGGATGATGGAGGGCTGTTTTTTGAGTACAAAAAAACAGTCTATATATATTTATCACATTTTAGTTTTTCTTTTTACATTTCTTTTACATTTTTAATATGAAATGTGTTACAATATATATTATGTCAAAATCTAAATATAGATTGATACATTGGCTTATTAGGTTTGAAAAAACATCTACCGAAAATGGGATGGCTGGTTGGCTAATAAAAAAAGGAATTGCAAAAAATAAAGGCACAGCCAATACTGAGCTTTTGTTAATTGCAATAATTTTCTTTATGATGTCAAAATTAGCATTTTTAATTATTTAATATGAATATTTTTAAAACTAAAAAATCATCCTCCAAACTTTTTGGCATTGTCCCGCTCGAGTACTCGCTGGACAGGAAAAACACCAGATGCCAAAAACTTAGTAGGACAAGGGCCTTTACATTAATCGAGCTTCTTGTTGTAATTTCTATTATCGGATTTTTGTCATCTGTTGTTTTGGCATCTCTTTTGACCGCAAGAACTAAAGCAGTTGACTCAAAAATAGCTCAAGATTTGAGACAATACCAGTTAGCGGTAGAACTTTATTACAATACCAATAATTCATACCCCACAGCATTTTTAAATAGTCAAAATATAAATTTAGCTGATAATAACAATAATACAACTTCTTGGATAAATAATTTGTCTCTTTTTACAAAGAAAGCGGAGGCTCAAACAACCCCAGCGACTCTTTGCAATAATTTTGATTCTATAGCACAAAAATTAGTTACTGCTAAATTATTATCAAAAAAACCAGTTCACCCTAAAAATGATCCTTCTACGGGAGTTTGTTACAAAGCTTTTAGAGCCAGTGATGATTCATATTTTACTGCCTTTGCTCCTTTGGTTGGTAAACTTTCAAATACTTTTAGTAAGAGAACGGGTTTTATTTTAGTAAAAAGCGGGACTATTGATTCTAAGATAGCGACCATATATTCAGATACAAAATCACTAGGTGATGTTAGAGGTTTCCCTGCGGCTGGGGATACTAATAGCAGTTCGCCCGGTAGCATTGCTCAAGTAGCTGATGAAATATTAGGTGTTACAAAGGGGGCATCTGTTGCTTATGGTGGAGGAAGTGGTGTCACCGACCCAACACCGCCAGCACCGACGACATATACATTAACTACTGCTGTTGGTGGTTATGATTTTCAGTACTATGGTGGTGTGATAACTAGAAGTCCACCCGGACCGACATATAATGCTGGAGAATCCGTAACTCTTTTTGCAAATCCTGGTGGCGCTGCTATTGGGAAATGGATAGATGAAAACGGTTTAGAAGTATCTGATCCTGGTTGTTGGGAAGGTTATAATACCTGTACAATACAAATGACGTCAAACAGAACTGTTACAGTCGCGCCTGCGGTATTTTAGGGTTAGCAAGGTCTGACTTTGATATCATTAAACATTTATAGAGTCTACGGAAGTTGGTATTTTGTTAAATTTTTATTTTCCATTTCTTATTTTGGAATTTGAAGAAAATTTGGTATAGTAGGGGCTATGATAATCACATACCAAGGACTTCAATTTATAAAAATCCAGCAAGGGGATTTGACTATTGCTATAAATCCAGTCGCAAAAACTTCAAAACACAAAAGCTCGCGCTTTGGTGCGGATATTGCCTTGTGCTCTATAAATCACGAAGATATGAATGGAGCTGATATGGTGGCTCATGGAGATAGAAATCCATTTATAATTTCTGGTCCGGGAGAATATGAGGTGGGTGGAATTTTTGTAAAAGGTTTTGCCTCACCTTCAAATTATGATGGGGAAGAAAGAATAAATACAATTTATTCTTTTGTTGTTGATGGAATGAATATTTGTTTTCTTGGTGCGCACGATGGTGCAAGCTTATCTACGGAAGTAAAAGAAGCAATTGATGGGGTGGATATTCTTTTTATTCCGATAGGTGGGCAGGGAGTATTGAATGCTGTGGAAGCTTCAAAACTGGCTGTGAAGCTCGAAGCAAAGATTGTAATTCCTGTTCATTATGGAGAAGTTGGTGATAAAGATGCACTAAAAATATTTTTGAAAGAAAGTGATGCGGAAGGGGTAAAAGGGGTGGATAAATTGACACTAAAGAAAAAAGACTTAGATGGTAAGGATGGGGATGTGGTGGTGCTTGAAGCGCAAGGCTAAAACAATCGAGTACGATTGTTCGCCCGAACAAATTTGTACTCAGATTTGTTTTAGGGGTAATTGAAAATAAAATATCTTTATTCGGGGAAGTTTTATTGTCGCACGGATATTTTTCTACTGAAAAATTCCTCGAGCTCGCGCCGTCGCGCTCGCTAGGCTCCCCTAAAACTTCCCACTCAACGATATTTTATCTCCAATAATTTCTTGCCTTCAAGTACTCACTGAGAAGGCTAAAACATTTTGTACTCAAAATGTTCGCCCGAACAAATTTGTACTCAAATTTGTTTTAGGGTGGTGGAGGGCTGTTTTTGTGAATACACAAAAACAGGCTATATATATTTTGTATAATTATGTAACTGTGATATAAATAAGAGGAAATAAGCTCTTTGATGTGGTCGATTCTCGACTGAGCTTGGGGCTTTAAAACTTAAGAAAATATGCACAATAATAGAGAAGTGTTTTATACAACTATTCGTAGGATGACGCTAACACTGCTCGCATTCATAACATTTTTTGCCATAGCCTCATCTGATATCTTTTTTTGATTAGCGACCGCACAAGTCTTGCAAGACTTGTGCGTTTTTTTAATATTTCTTACTTTGAGTGTATAATGTATAAATGGGTAATACTAAAAAATATAAAGGGGCTATAGTGGAGGAAAGTTTGGAGGATAAAAGTATCTTGAGTGGTTTTGATATTGTTGAGACGACAGTTACAGATGATGAAAATATAGATGATCGTTGGCATATTCATAAAGTTTTAGCTGATGTGGAACAGATTGAAAAACTTTCAAAATATATTAAGCCAACAAAATGGTACGCAAATTTCTGGAACGAGTATCGAGATATAATTGTTGTATATTTTGATAAAGTTTTTTCTTTTCATAAAGATGACGAAGTGGGTAGAAAAGAAGCTATTGATTATGGACTGTCTGTGGATATTCCGCTTGAACAATTAGATTTCTTTACTGAATAGAAGGTGATATAATAAGGACATGAAAAATATAATTCATAGATTGCATGAAAAACCAGAGCATCATAGAAATGCTGTGGCTTTGGGTGTATCTTTAATTGTTACACTTATGATTTTTGGAATTTGGGCAAGTACATTACCTTCACGATTTAGTGTGGTTGGTACTGTTGCAAAAGAAACCCAACAAAAACTTGAAGAGGGGATTACTCCACTTGCTACCGTGAAAGCTTCTTTCGATGAAGCAAAGCAAAGTCTTGATGAATTGAAGGCCGGATTTATACAAGAGGAATAGAGTCTTTTATATGGTAACCAAAGTCTTGCCTTGAAATCTTATATTTCTATTCGCTTATTTTATATGACTTTCTGGAGGTTTAACCTACAGAAAATTTTGTTATCCACAGCTTAACTCAATTTTACATTTTACATTTATAATTTGAAAGTGTTATAATTACATCATGTCAAAATCTAAATGTGGGCTCATACATTGGCTAACTTCGTTTGAAAAAACATCTACCCAAAAGGGGATGGCGGGTTGGCTTATCAAGAAAGGTATTGCAAAAAGTAAAGGTATGGCAAATCTATTTCTTTTGCTTGTATCTTTTATCTTTTTTGCAATGTCGAAGATTGTTTATATAATTATTTAATATGAAAATTTTTAAATTTAGACGAAAAAAAGAAAAGGGCCTGCCCGGTAGTGCTTTTCGTACTCGAAAAACTACTACTGGGTTCACTCTCATCGAGCTTCTTGTTGTAATTTCGATCATTACCTTTCTTTCATCTATTGTTTTGGCAAGTATGCAAACAGCAAGGGATAAGGCTATTACTGCAAAGATAGCAGAAGATATGCGACAAGTTAAAATTGCATCAGAAATGTATTATGGTGATACTGGTTCATATACATTTACTTTTGCTTCAAATAATATAAACAAAGATATTTTAGCAAATAATAACAATAGCACACCGATACTTCAAGATTTTAATGTTTTTTCTACAAAAATAGCAAATGCTCAGGTGGGAATACCACCAGCCTGTGATTTATTTAATGTTATTGCAGGAAATTTAGTCTCAGCTAAATACCTATCTTCAGTTCCTGTCCATCCACGACAAGATTATTCTAAAGAAATTTGCTACAAAGCAGCAACGTCTTCAGATGGAACATATTTTGCAGCTTATGGAGAAGCACCCGAAACTGTTTTAATTGGAGGTGTTTCTACACCCAAAAATTATGGCTTTGTTGTGGGGGATATAAGTATTCCAAAATTGAATCTTATACAAAATACTCCAGATTTTGAATATCTTAACACAACATCAGGTGGCCCTATAATCAATACAGCCGATATAGCGGATGCAGTAATTGGTGTAACAAATGGGGCTAGTGGGAGTTATGGAGCTTCTGGGGGTTCTACACCATCTCCTAAAACATATACTCTTGAAATAAGTCCAAACGGTGCAACAACATTTTCGATAAATAGTGTACAAATTTCTGATTTCAGCCCAAGAACATATTCAGAAGGAACAGTTCTAAATCTTCTTGCTTATGTTGACGGCGGTGGAGCGACTTATTGGTATGGTGATTGTGATAATGGTGGTGGGCAAGGTGTAGGGTCTTCTTGTATTGTTACTATGGATTCAGATAAAGACATGTCTCCTGCTTTTGTTTATTATAGTCTTACGACATCAGTAGTATCATGGGGAGGATTTGGGAGCATTACTGGAACAGTATCATGTGGGGGGAGTAGTTGCATGACTAATCAATTAAGTGGAAAAACAATAACACTTAATGCAATTCCTTCCGGAGGATCCGTCTTTGTAGGTTGGAATGGGGCATGTTTTGGAACGGGTTCATGTTCATTTACAATGGATGGGAATAAAACAGTAAGTGCCTCGTTTGGTGGCGGAGGTTTTCCACCATCTTAGAATGAAGGTAACAAAGGTTGATAAAAATTTAGAAAAAATTGGAATTCAGGCGGGTTTTGCGAAGCAAAACCCGCCTGAATTTGACCTAATTTTGCCTTAAATTCGCTTGGCATTTGAGCCCTTTTTTGATATAATACCCTACATAATGATGGCTAAAAAAGAAAACCTAAAAGGAGACGATTACAAAAATGAGAAACATACAGCTCTAGATCCTGAGCGAATAAATGTTATTTCACAAAACATTTCTAAAGAAATGCGTTCTTCGTATCTCGACTATGCTATGTCTGTTATTACATCACGAGCTCTTCCAGATGTTCGAGACGGCCTAAAGCCAGTGCATCGAAGAATACTTTTTGCGATGAATGAAATGCATCTCACCGCTTCCGCTAAAACACGAAAGTCTGCAACAGTGGTGGGAGAAGTGCTTGGTAGCTATCATCCACACGGCGACTCCTCTGTATATGATGCAATGGTAAAACTTGCTCAAGATTTTTCTACGCGATATCCACTTGTTATAGGGCAAGGTAACTTCGGCTCTATCGATGGCGACGGAGCTGCTGCATATCGATACACAGAAGCAAAGATGAGTAAAATTTCTGCCGAGCTTCTTCGTGATATTGAAAAAGAAACTGTAGATTTTCGCCCAAACTATGATGCAACAAAAAAAGAGCCAGTAGTGCTTCCTGCAGTTGTTCCAAACCTGCTTCTAAACGGTACTCTTGGTATTGCTGTGGGTATGGCAACAAACATTCCACCCCACAACTTGCGAGAGGTGCTTGATGCCACAGTGCACCTTATCGAAAATTCTGATGCAACAAATGATGATCTTGCTAATTTTGTGAAAGGCCCAGATTTTCCAACTGGTGGAATTATTTTCAATGAAAAAGATATTCGCCATGCGTATGCACATGGGCGAGGTGGAGTGCTGACTCGAGGTGAAGCTGAAATTGTAGAAACAAAATCTGGGATGTTCCAGATAATCATCATCTCAATTCCTTTTCGAGTTATTAAGTCAACTCTTATTGAGCAAATTGCAAACCTTGTACGAGAAAAGAAAATTGATGGTATTAAAGGTCTTCGAGATGAATCTGCAAAAGATATTAGAATTGCAATTGATATAAAGACAGGTGCGCACCCACAAAATATTTTAAATTATCTATATAAACATACCCAGCTCGAAGAAACTTTCCACTTTAATGTGGTGGCTCTTGTGGATGGTATTCCACAAACTCTTTCACTAAAAAGTATTCTTGTTGAATTTATTGTTCACAGACAGATTGTTGTAAAAAGACGTACAGAATTTGATTTAAGAAAAGCAGAGGCAAGAGAGCATATATTGCTTGGTCTTAAAAAAGCTCTTGACCATATTGATGAAATTATTAAACTCATTAAAAAGTCTAAAGATGTAGATGATGCACGAGCCCAATTAATGAAAGTATTTAAGTTTTCAGAACTTCAGGCAAATGCAATTCTTGAAATGCGACTTCAGAAGCTTGCGGGACTTGAAAGAAAGAAAATCGAAGATGAATTAAATGCAATTCAAGCTTTGATAAAAGATCTTAAGGATTTACTCGCTTCACCAAAGAAAATTTTGCAAGTTATCAAAAACGAACTAGAGGAGATAAGGGAAAAATATGGTGATGAAAGGCGTACAAAGGTTGTGCGTCATGGTGCAAAAAACTTCTCAATGGAAGATTTGGTACCCGACGAAGACTCTGTGGTAGTGCTCACACAAGGTGGATATGTGAAAAGAACACATCCAGATGAATACAAGCCACAAAAACGAGGTGGTGTGGGTGTGGTTGATTTGAATACAAAAGAAGAAGATTTTGTGACACATTTGCTTCGAGCATCTGCTCATAGTGATATTCTTTTCTTTACTGATAAAGGTAAAGCCTATCAAATTAAAATGTATGAGCTTCCAGAAGGCAAAAGAGCAACTCGCGGAAAGGCAATTATAAACTTTTTAGCAATGGCGCCTGATGAAAAAATAACCTCCGTGCTTCCAATGCCTAAAGAATTAAAAGGAAAAGATTTGTCGCTTATTATGGTGACAGAACATGGTGTATCTAAAAAAGTTGAAGCAAGAGCATTTAATGATGTACGCCGAAATGGTTTGATTGCTATAAAACTAAATGATAGTGATAAATTAATTTCTGTATCATTTTTAGCAAAAGGAGATGATTTAATTGTGGTCACAAAGAAAGGTCAGTCTATTCGATTTGAAGAAAGTGGCGTCAGAGAAATGGGTAGAAATGCGGCAGGGGTTATTGGTATCAGACTTGATAAAAATGATAAAGTTATTGCTGCGGATATAATTCCAAAAGGTTTAAAAAATGCTTCACTTCTTGTGATGTCTGCAAATGGATACGGAAAGAAGACTGATCTAGATGAATATAAAACACAAGGGCGAGGAGGATCTGGTATTAAAACTGCTCAAGTAACAGCAAAAATTGGGGATCTAATTTCTGCTAAAGTTGTAACAGAAGAAATTGAAGAAGCGGTGGCTATGTCTAAAAAGAGTCAGGTAATACGTGTTGAGATTAAAGCCGTGCCTAGTCTCGGGCGCCAGACACAGGGTGTAAGAATTATGAAATTGAAGGAAGGGGATGAGATTGCTTCGTTCGTATGTTTGTAGTGTGGTGTGTGTCATTCCCGCGAAGGTTGAAATTCTGGTGAGTACCAGAATGAAAAAGCTTTTGAGATAAAACTGATTTTATGAAAGTTTTATCCAAAAGGTGTACTGGGTCTGTAAGACCAGAATCCAGTCTGAGAATTCTGACTTGGATCCCCGATAATTATTTCTGCTGAAATAATTTCGAGGATGACATAAAATATAGTCATGAACGTCACAAATATTTTTCTGATGAAAAATTTTCTGACCACACCTCGCACCGTCGTGCTCCGGTCTTGCACTCAGAAACTCTTCTGAGCTCACATTCCTTATTTTGTGTCAATTGTGTTATAATTTACGCATGTTCCTAAACCCTGAAAAAATTGTAGATTATTGCGACGTTCATCATGGTATGAAAGTTGCTGATTTTGGTTCAAGTATTGGTACCTTTGCATTACCACTTGCAAAAAGGGTGGGAGTCCACGGCACTATATATGCAATAGATATTCAAAAAGAATTATTGGCAAAACTTCACAATGAGGCCAAACTTCAAAGGCTTGAAAATATTGAGATAATACGTGCTGATTTTGAAAAAGAAAATGGTACAACATTAAAAGATGAAAGTGTAGACCGTATATTTTTAGTAAATAGTCTTTTTCAAGTAGAAGATAAAGATGCTTGTATTACGGAGGTTCGTAGGATTTTAAAAAAGAAAGGGAAAGTAATATTTATAGAATGGTCTGATTCTTTTGAAAATTTGGGCCCCCATAAAGAAAGTATTGTTACTCCAAAGTCTGCAGAAGAATTGTTTGAAAAACACTATTTCAAAAAAAGTGCAGATTTTCCCACAGGCGACCATCATTATGGTATACTATTTATAAAATAATATGGAACAGAAAACATCTAATTTTCAAATTATCATCCTTATAGCATTTGGTTTTTTTATGATTATTGGCATTATGATATTTGCCACTTCTAAATTGAGTCCAAATAGTACTGAGGGGATAGTCTCTGTTGTAATGTGGGGCACACCTTCTTCGGAAAGCATAAACAAAACAATAGATTCTATTCTTGAGAAAGATAAGAATTTATTAAAAATAACCTATATTCAAAAAGATTCTAGAAATTTTGAACAAACTTTAGTGGAAGCTATTGCAGATGGAGTTGGCCCTGATATTGTAATTTTACCTCAAGATATGATTTTAAAGAACGTCAATAAGTTTGCTATTTTGCCATATGCCTCATATCCACTAAGAACTTTTAAAGATCAATTTATTGATGCCGGTTCTGTATATTTAAATAACGAGGGAGTAATAGCTATCCCATATATTGTTGATCCGTTAGTTATGTATTGGAATAAGACATTTTTTGTAAATGCAGGAATAGTGAGCCCGCCAAAACAGTGGGATGAATTTTCTAAGGTGGTCACAAAGCTTACAAAGAAAGATTCAAATTTTAATCTTTCATTAAGTGGCACAGCTTTAGGAGAATATCAAAATGTTCTTCACGCGAAAGATATTTTAAGTATGCTTTTTCTTCAGGCGGGAGTTCCTATTATTGCTAAAAATACACAAGGCAATTTTGAGGCTTCTTTTCTTGGTAATTATGGAAATTCTGAAAGCCCGGCCGAAGTTGCGCTCACTTTTTATACAGATTTTGCAAATCCAGCAAAGGAAACATATTCATGGAATAAATCCTTAAAATCTTCACTTGATTCATTTGTTTCTGCTGATACAGCTATTTATTTTGGTTTTGCAAGTGAGTTATCTGGTATTTCATTTAAAAATCCAAATTTAAATTTTGATATTGCAATGGTCCCTCAGGTTTTAGGTGTAAATAAAAAGTCTGTTTATGCAAAAATGTACGGCCTTGCTGTTTTGAAGACATCAAAAAATCAAACTTCTGCATTTAATCAGATTTTAACCTTAAGTTCAAAAGATGGGATTGCTTCGCTTTCTTCAATTAGTAATCTACCGCCTGTTAGAAAGGATGTACTTGCAAGTAGGCCCGAGGATTTATATATGCAAATATTTTATAATTCTGCTTTGATTTCAGATACATGGCTTGATCCAAATCCAAATGCTACTGAGGTTTTATTTAAAAATATGATTGAGTCGGTAATAGTCGGTAAAAATACAGCATCTGTTGCTATTAGTAATGCAGAAAATCAAATGGGGAATATTATAAGCCAAAATGTTAAAAACCTATCAATATGAAATATATAATTAGAACCGTAGTTGTGATAGTTGCCACTTTGCCCCTTTTTGTTTATTCGGCAGGGCTTCCGCCTTTAGTTGTGTGTGATCCTTCTCCGACTGGAGCGGGTTCTGGTCTGAGCAAAGTTTGCGATTTTTCGGCCTTGATTACAGTTGCAAATAATATAGTAAGATTTTGTATAGTTTTAGGTAGCTCAGTATTTGCTATTGTATTTATGTATGCTGGGTTTTTATATTTAACAGCAAGGGGGGATGGTGCTCAGATAAGCAAGGGGCACAGTCTTTTTTGGAATGCTATTATAGGATTTGTTATAATGCTTATGGCTTGGCTTTTCGTTGATTTTATTTTTACTGCATTAGTAAAAAATAATGAGTTTCGTTTATTATCAAAATGATTTATAATTTAACTATCTAGATTTTTGCTAAACAAAAATTAAAGATAATAAGGACCATATAATGATTAAAAAATATACTAAAAATTCTATTGTTTTTGTGGTTTTACTCGTGTTCTTATTTGCACCAATTTTTGTTTTTAATGTATATGCAGAAAGTGGTACAAGACGACAAGCTACAATTGAAAATCCTTTAGGCCCACAAAACCAAACATTAATTGCTCTTATTGGTAATCTGCTGAAACTTGCAGCTCAAATAGGTGCTGTTTTCTGTGTTTTCTTTATTATTTATTCTGGCTTCTTATTTATTAAAGCCCAGGGAAAAGAAGACGAATTAACTAAAGCAAAAAGTGTGTTTTTCTGGTCTGTTGTGGGCACAGCAATACTCCTAGGGGCTTCTGTTGTGGCTGACTTAATATCTGGTACAGTTAATAGTGTGCTCAGATAAATTTTTATGAAGAAATATATATTTATAATTTTTGTGGGGCTTCCATTGGTTGCTTTTGGAGCACGTGATTTGGGGCAGGTTGTTTATTCTGCAAATCAAATATTGAGGCCTCTTGTTGCTTTAATTGTAGGATTGGCTCTTATATCTTTTCTTTGGGGTATAGTAAAATACATTTGGAAAGGTGAAGATGAAAATGCGCGAAAAGAATCTAAGCAATTTATGTTTTGGGGTATAGTAGGCTTAGCTGTAATGGTTTCTGTATGGGCCCTTGTTTCTATAATAGCTAATTTTTTCGGTATGCATATCCCCGGTGGTATTAGTCCCTCATTACCAAATAAACAATATTAATATGTGTCCAACAACAACTCTAGCATCTTTAATTAATTGTTTGGTTGACTACTTTTTTATAGGAGGGCTTTTTCCTTTAATGATGGGGATTGCGCTTGTAGTGTTTCTTTGGGGAGTATATAGATTTATACGAAATTCTGGAGATGAAACAGCTAGAACTGAAGGAAAGAAATTAATTTTCTGGGGGCTTATTGGACTTTTTGTAATGCTTTGCGTGTGGGCATTTGTAGAAATACTGGCGGGTACATTTTTTAGTAGAGCAGTAAGTATTCCACAGGTTAGAATATAATTTTAGTATTGCTTTCTAAAATATATGATATAATTATTAGCGTAAGGTTTTAATTATAAATGTTTGAATTTAATATATAACTCGACCCCAATACACGAATAAATGTACACGACACCAATACACGAATAAATACAGCGAATGACACAAATGGAATGCAATTCTGTATTTCATTTGTGTCATTCGATCTCATTCGTGGATTTGTGTCGAGATATAGTTTGTTAGTAAATTAGTGTCGGGATACAAAAAAAATATGAAAAAGTTTCTATATGCATCGTCTATGTTTTTGTTTCCAATTATAACTTTGGCTCAGATTAATGCAGGGCCAGCAAGTAATAGTATTTCTCAAATTACTGGTTTGATAAATAAAATTATCCCATTGCTTGTAGGAATAGCAGTACTTCTATTTCTATGGGGTGTACTTAAATATGTTCTTGCTGGTAGTGATGATGCAGAAAAAAGAAAAGATGCTCGAGGATTTATGATTTGGGGCATTGTGGCTATTTTTGTGATGGTTTCTGTATGGGGACTAGTTGGTCTTCTTCAGAATGTTTCAGGGGTTGGACAGGGAAATAATGTAAATCTTCCACAAATTCCAGGAGGTAACTAGTATTTAGAACAATGGCATATTTAAGCAAATTTGTTAACAATATTGTTAACCCTATAATATATTTTCTATTTGCAGTTGCGCTTATGTATTTTTTGTACGGAGTTATCATTTTCATAGTGAATGCAGATGATGAGGAAGCTCGAAATACAGGAAAGAAGCATATACTTTGGGGAATAGTGGGTTTGTTTATTATGGTTTCAGTTTATGGAATAATTGGTATTGTTCTTGGTACCGTGGGCGCTGATATACCAAGCAATTTGCAGGGAAGTGTTTAAGTAAGTTGAAATTTAAAAAGAAAAAGTGACACAAAATAAGAAGTGTATTCACGACTATATTTTGTGTCATTCCGGCGAAGGCCGGAATCCAGTCTGAAAAAACCCGTATTAAAAAAATCCCCATTTTGCATTAGCAAAATGGGGATTTTGGTTTTAAATAAAAAACAGGTAGCACACAATGAAGTATGCTACCTGTTGCCCGTTTGTTATTCAAGTTTGATAACAAATGGATATTCACCAGAAGTCGGGTCGGCAGATGACATTCTCAGGAACCGAAACTCACTACCTGCTGAGACCTTGTAGTCGACCCCAGGCGGACTTACAATATAGTTGACCAAGACGCCATTACATTCGACTGGAATTGGTCTTCCGGACTGGTCTAGGTATTCCACCAGTGTTGAGACCGGTGGCATAAATGACCAGCTATTGAATCCATTTATATCTACTGTGGTATAAACGCCCGGTCTAATGACGACCAGTTGCTTTACACTACAATCATCCTGACGGACCCAATTATCAATCCAGTCTTTAGCCCAGAGTCCACCTAACCAGAGTCCCACAATTAATACTGCGAGGATTACAATTACGAACACGGCCTGTAAAAGCCCCCACATAAACTTCACGAACCCTCCGAGCCAGTCAGACGCTTGCGTGGAGGTTGTGGATGATTTGCTGAGAATAACGATCAGAACGACTGCCCCGGCCGTTATTAGACCCCACCACACGTATTTGCTTTGAATATCTGGAATACTACCGAAGCAGAAATCTCCAAATTTAAAGAGGCAAATAATGATGATGAGAATAATTCCACAAAGAATTAAAATATTACTTGTTTTTTTCATATTTTTCCTCCTTTCCACAAGGCAATTGCCTCAGCAATTGGATTTGATCCCCCCGCAAGTTCAATTTTGGAGTGGGTCATGCGACCTTCTTGAGTTTGAACAATCTCGATGGCCTTGCGAGCAGCTTCATCAGCTGGAAGACCAGCAGTTTTGAGCATTTCTGCAACCTGAGCAATTCGATCTGATGTTCCACCTTCACCGAGCATGTCGTTTGCCTGAGATTTTGTTTTTGATCTCTCAAGCTTTGCGCTTTGTTCAACTTTTTTAATTTCTAGATCAGCATAGTCTGCCTTTGCAATGTCGAGACCGGTAACCTCAATGCAATCATATTGATTGTCAACAGCTATCTTTACTTCCTCCGCGACTATACTCTTGTCAGCAATAAATTCTTCTGCCGACATATTTGCACCGCGTGTACGGATTTCATCTACTGCCTTGGTTCGGAGGGCGATACTGATTGCTTCTGGGTTGTTAGAAAGGAACTCAAGCGGATCCTTGATTTTAAATTTCAGTACGACTTTTGCTCGAAGCTCAACTCTTTCTCCTTTTCCAGGTTTAACTCCAGTAAAAAAAGTAAAGCCATCCTTACCTGCCTCCTTTTCTGGATCTGGAATTTGCCAAACGTATTCACGAAGGTCGACTAGAATGTGGTCAGTAATGAACGGAATTGTTATGTTCCAACCCTCACTAAACAAGACATTTTGTCTTTTACCAAATAGTTTAAGTACCGCTACATGGTTTATTGGTACGGTAAACGATCCTTTCAACAAGATGCCGAATATGATCAGAGTGATTGCAATAACTCCAAAGGCACCTAATCCAGAAGGAAGGGCAATTACGAAGCCGATTGAGAGTGATAAAATAATACTGATAGCTATAGATCTTATTAGACTAATTTTCATCTTTTGTTCTTTCTTGGTGAGTTTTTCAAACAACATAGGCCAATCTACACTCGTAGAAGCCTGCTTAATCCACTTTGTATTATATCATAAAATGGGGGGAAATGCAAGTTTTTGAAAAGGAGAAAAATTCTGGAGGTTAAACCTCCAGAATGTGTGCGGAGAGGAGTCTTGGTAATTACATGAATGGTAAAGGTTTCGTATTTAATTAATCCGGAGAGGAGTCTTGACCTCGACTAAAAATTTTCCGTCGAAAATTTTTGTCTGGTCACCAGCTCGCTCCCAAGCAAGCTTGCTTGGGTCCCGCTCCGCTGTTCAA
>CAYZZT010000006.1:0-12802 GCA_964483025.1 uncultured Candidatus Saccharibacteria bacterium
TTGTCGTCCTCGGTACTCCGGGGATCCAAGTCCAAATTTTCAGACTGGATTCCGGCCTTCGCCGGAACGACAAACATAAAGATTGATTAGAAGTAGTATTGCTCTGTATTCCGTCTGCGTTAGTCTGTTGAAATTGGGATGGGACCCAATTTCAAAGACGGAGCGCGACGGCGCGAGTCGGGGTCGAGAGATTTTTCTCCAAAAAATACTCGTGACTTCAGTCTGCGTAAGTCCGCGAGGGTGGTACTCCACCCTATCTGTTCATCGGCATTACAAGGTAAAGAAAGGAGTTGTCAGAAATTCCTTTTATAACCAGCGGTCGGTTGGGCCCACAAAAATCTAAAGAAACACTATCGGAATCAATAGATTGGAAACAATCAGAAAGATATTTATAATTAAAACCCACAGAAACATCTTGCCCCTCCAAAACAGCACCAAAAGAAACAACATTTTGTCCAACATCGCCATTTTTAGCGCTCAATTCTATTTTCTTTGATTTTGGCTCTATCAAAAACCTAACTTGATTAAAAGAGTCAAGAAAAACATTTGTTGATTTTAATGAATTTATTAAATCCGCCTTCAAAACAACAACGTTTGTGGTAAATTCTTTTGGTATTATTTGTTTATAATCAGGAAAATTTCCATCCACCACCCGAGAGGTTAAATAGAGGGACGGGGAGGTAAAAACAATTTGATTACTACTTACTGTCATGGTTATATCTTCAGTGATACCATCTAAAACCCTTATTATTTCACCTATATTTTTGTTTGGAATTAGAATCGCCGGCATATCTACCACTTTTTTACACTTAACTCTTTTTTCTGCTAGCCTAAATGAGTCGGTGGCAACAAAAATAATTTCTTGAGAATCTTCGTAAACATAAACACTTGAGAGTTCTGGTTTAATACTAGAAATTGAAGCAGAATACCAAACAGACTTTAGTCCTTTTACAAAATCTCTCACATCAATATCAAACTCTTTTCCGTCCTCAACCCTAGGAATTATTGGAAAATCATCAATAGAAAATGTTTTTATGTTTGTTTTGCTTTTCTCTGTTTCTAAATAAAGAGACCCTTCTTTAAGGTATATTTTTATGCTCTTTTCGTTTATTGTATTAACCAAAAACTGAGAAAAAACATTTGCTGGCACAGCCACAAAACCCTCTGTTTCTGTTTTTATTGGAATAGAAAACTCAATACCCAAATCCAAGTTTGTGCTTTTTACAACAAGGGTGTTTTTGGTTGCTTCTAATAAAACACAAGAAAGTATTGGTAGGGTAGAATTTCTCTGTGTTATTTTTTCAACTTTTTGAATAGCCTCTTTTAGTTTTTCTGTTGTGCATTCGAATTTCATATATTATTTATTTATTAAGAATACTTATTAATATAATTATAGTCTGTGGATATGTGGATTGGTTTTTATATGAAGCTAAAGAAGGGTTTTTTGGAAAAGATTATTTATTTGTTGTGTGTTCTTTTGAATAAAAACATAAAACTTTAATAGAAATATTTATTTATTAAGTTTTTGTTATTTTTTATACACACAATTTTCACATACTTATCCCCACACTTATCCACAAGTTATTTATTTTTTAAGTGTGTAATAATCCAATAAGTTGACCAACCTCTTGCGACAAAGCACTGTCAATTTTCATTGTGTTTTTAATTTTATCACAAGAATACATTATTGTTGTGTGGTCTTTACCCCCCATTTTTTCTCCTATTGTGGGGTAGGATATATTAAAAACCTCTCGGAGTATATACATAGCAATCTGCCTAGGCCGGACAAATTCCTTCCTTCTGTTTTTGTTTAACATGTCCTCCTCGGATATATTATAAAAATCTGCAATTGTCTTAATAACCTCTTTAATAGAAGCAAGTTTTTTGGGTCTTGATGTTGTTTTTATTAGGTTTTTTATATCAAGAAAGGTTAAATCTCTGTTTTTTAACTGGCTCTGGCACAAAAGCGTGTTTACCGCCCCTTCCAATTCTCTAATATTTCCAGCTACAACATCTGCCAAATGTGTAATTATTTCGTCTGTTAACACAACGTTCAAACTTTTTGCTTTTGCTTTTATTATTTGTGCCCTTGATTCATGGTCTGGGGCTTGGATGTCTATAATAATACCTTGGTTGAAGCGTGATTTAAGACGCTCTGCAACATCAGGAATTAAATTAGGGTGCATATCAGATGAAAAAATAATTTGCTTGTTGCTTTCGTGGAGTATGTTGAAAAGGTGAAAAAGTTCGTTCTGGGTAGCTTCTTTTTTGCTTAAAAACTGAATATCATCCATGATCAAAACATCATAACGCCTATATTTTTCTTTAAACTGATTAATTCTAGCTCCTTGTGTGGAGGCAACATAGTCTGAAGAAAATCTTTCAGATGTTGTGTAATGAACCTTAATATCTAAAAAAGATTTCTTGAGATGGTTCCCTATTGCTTGGATGAGGTGTGTTTTTCCGTAGCCTGTGTTGCCGTGGATAAACAGTGGATTATATGAGTGGCCTGGGTTTTTTAAGACCGCTTGAGATGCAGCATAAGCATTTTCATTGAATGGGCCAATAACAAAATTATCAAAAGTATATTTTGGGTTTAAACCATCCTCTTTGTTTATATAATGATCACTTAAGGGAAGTGTTGTGATTTGGGGGTTTTCTTCTTTGTTGTGGGTTATTAATACCTCTTCTTTTTTAAGTGTGTTCTTTGCAATTTGATATTCGACACCTGTAATATTTTCAGATATATCACGAAGTATTTTTAATATAACCTTATGATATTTATTTAATAACCAATCTCGAACAAAAGGATTTGGAACACCCACATAAACACAGTTGTTTTCTGTTTTAATAATAAAAGTATCCTTAAACCACGTGCTAAAGTTTGCTTTAGAAACCTGTAGTTCTACTTGGCCAAGCGTTTGTGTCCAAAGTTGTTGGTTGGTGGTTGAGTCCATAAGTGTTTCTCATTATAGCCCCAAAAGAAAACTTGGGCACTTGTAAAAAACAACGAATTGTGTTAATAATATGTGTATAACCTGTTAATAACTATATTTCATGTCAAAAACATATAACCCAAAGAAAATAAAGCGAGCAAAATCACACGGTTTTCTTGTTAGGTCAAAAACTAAAACTGGTAGAAATACACTTAAACGACGCCGTGCAAAAGGCCGGGCAAAGATCACAACGGTCTAAAACTATGTTTCCTAAGTGTAGTAGAATACAAAAAAAGGACGTTTTGAGTGTTATTAAAGAGGGGGCTTCATACCACTCCCCCTCTTTTTTGCTAAAAACACTCAAAAACCCAGCAAAAACAACACTTTTTGCTGTAATTGTGTCTAAAAAGGTTGCAAAAACAGCTGTTTCACGAAACAAAAATAAAAGAAGAGTAAGGGAGGCTATTAAAAAACAATTTAAAAAAATACCCCAAGGTTGTTTTTGTGTTGTAATGCTTAAAAAAGACCTAAACAACAGTGTTTTTAAGGAGATTGAGAGGGAGATAAGTGAAATTTTTGGTTTGTGTAAGTGATATTATCTTCTAAATCCGAAATCCGAAGCACGAAATCCGAAACAATATCAAAATTCAAAATAATAAATTCAAAACAGGCTCCCACGCTGTCATTCCGGTGGAGGCCGGAATCCAGTCTGTAGAATTTAAAACACGAATCGCTGGAGTACCGAGGACGACGTAAAAAAAGTCATGTGTACATTCCTTATTTTGTGTCGATTTGTTTCGAATTTAGGATTTGGTGCTTCGAATTTTCATCGCTAGGGCCTAGAGCCTAGTGACTAAAAACTAATTAATGACTTTTTTATCCTAAACTGCTATACTATCAACTACCATGTTCTCATATTTATTCAACACAATTCTTTACAATCCAATCTATAATCTTTTGGTTTTTCTAATAGATATTATTCCAGGTGGAGATGTGGGGGTTGCGGTCGTTTTTCTTACTATTATTGTGAAGCTTGTCCTCTTCCCTGTTTCGTTTGGGGCGGTAAAAACCCAAATGAAAATGAAGTTGGTCGAGCCGGAGCTGAAAGAGATACAAACAAAATATAAAGATAAAAAAGAGGAGTTAGCAAAAGCCACTTTTGAAATTTATCGCAAAAATAAAATCAATCCATTTTCAAGTATTATTATTTTGTTTATACAAATTCCTGTTATTTTTGCCCTCTATTTTGCTATTTGGAAAGGTTTGCCAGTTATTAAAACAAACATTTTATATTCATTTGTTGCAAATCCAGATCAATTAAATATGAATTTTCTTGGACTCATTGATGTTTCTCAAAGTAAAGTTTTCATCCTTGCATTTATCGCTGGTATAACACAATTTTTCCAAGCAAAACTTGCGATGCCAAACTTCAAAAAACCTGAGGCAAAAAATGATTCTAAAGAGATTTCTTTCAAAGATGAAATGATGAAAGGAATGCATGTGCAGGTTCGATATGTTTTGCCTGTCCTCACTTTCTTTATTGCTTACAGCCTTATAAGTGTAATTGCTATATATTGGACTATAAGTAATTTGTTTGCTATTGGGCAGGAATATTACATAAGGAAAAAGGTAAAAATATAATCATTAAATTTTATATGCTGAAAACCCCATTAAACAAGGGGTTTTTTAGAAAGAGATTGACATTTAGTGAATAAAAATATAGATTAACACCAATAAGATGAATAATTATCTAGAAATCAAAAAAATAATAGAAGAAACGCTTATTGCTGGTGGTTTTGTCTACGAAAGTATTGAAATTGTTGAGAAAAACCATATGGGGCCTGTTTTCCTTATAAAATCAGCTGATTCTGGGATGCTTATTGGGCCACAAGGGGAGACTTTGAGATATTTAAACTTTCTTTTAAAAAGGATTGTGGCCAATGTGTTAAAGTTAGAAACGGATCCAATCTTTTCTATTGATATTAATGATTACAGAGACGCTACACTGCGCCAGCTTGAGCATAAAGCAAAGATGATGGCAGATAGGGCGGTTTCCTTCAAAACAACCGTTGAGCTCGAGCCTATGAGCTCCTACGAGCGAATGTTTGTGCATGCTCTCTTTACAGATAACCCAAATATCAAAACAGAATCTATTGGTATGGGTAAAGATAGGCATTTGACTATTAAGTGGGTGGAAACGATTCCAGAGGAATCTTTTTAAAAGAAAAAAGAAAAGAGAAAAGAGAAAAATCAAAAACCGCGACTGTGTCGCGGTTTTTTGTATTCCAATTTTTAATTTTTCTTTTTTAATTTTTATATTGAAACCCCCCACAGTGTCAAATCCTTCTTGTTAATAAAGAATAAATAGTTTTCTTTATCATTTAGTCTTAAATTTATTGCGTCGGGTTGAGTTTTTTTGTCTGATGTTGGGTTGTAAATTAAGTTTTGCTCACCTGTTTCAACATTAATACTCCAAAAAACATCATTGAAAAAAAGTGTCCCTTGGTACCATTTTTCTGGGAAATCAACCATTTCTATGTAACTAGGCACAGCACAATATGCAAGTTTTGTATTTTTTTTACTCCAAACGCATTTTTCAGGGAGAGTTTTTGTTTTTAGATAGAAAGCTGTATTTGTGGTCCCCTTTTTTGCCCCAAGAGTGAGGGTTTCTATGTTTGTGTTATAAAGAGAATATGTTCCATCAGAATTTGGGTTTGTGGTAAGGCCTAAAATTCCAGAAAGACCTTCCTTTGTTGTTTTCTTTTTTGTATCAACAATAAACGAAACTCCTACATATTCAGAAGCTGGTTTGCTAAATATTTCTATAATATTTCCACCGCTCCACGATGCCAAAATGTCTCGAAGGGGGCTTGTAAATACTTGGGTTGGTTTTTTGTTGTCAAAAGATCCAATATAGCCCACAGAGCCAGTTGTTGTTTTTGTTGTGTAAAAAACATTATTTCCATTTGTAATAAATATATCTGTGTTGTATGGGTATGTTGTGATTTGTGTTGTGGTCGCTGTGGAGGTTCCAGAAATTATTTTTCTATATTCTGTAATTATGTTTTCACCATAAAGTGTACGAGTGATAAATTCTGTACCACTAGCATTTAAAAATGCCTCATAAACTTTTGGAATTGTAATATTTGAAACACGGGTTTTTTCTAAGGTTGGAATTTTTGATTCAAGAACATGGCCAGTTGCTCTTTCCACAAAACGAACAAATGTTTCTGTTTGTTTTGTTGTTGTGCTTGATGTGGCATTTTTTTCTTTATTAAATACAATTTGGGAGCTAGTAGAAATTGTGTCTATTGCTACAAAACCGGCAGTTGGGGTTTCTGAAATTTGGAACATCCTTTCTATTTTTGTAGGTGATTGGTCTGTGTTTTGATTTGTGTTTGAGCCAGTATTTGGGTTTGGTGTCGTATTTTGTTCACTGGGCGTGCCAAAAGGAAAAAAGTTTTTGATATCATCAAATATTTTTCCAGAATTCACATTTTGGTTTCCACTATTTATATAAAGATAGTACCCAATTCCCCCAAGAAGAATTAAGAAAACTATAATAATTATTGTGATTGTTTTTTTCATATTTTATTTAAAATGTAGACCAATATTTACTAAGACTACCTAAGTTTCCATTATTTCGTATTTGCCGCGTCATTATTTCTGTACCCACTTTAATGTTGTTGTATGGGTTTTCTAGGTCAGAATTACTATACCCATATTTTCTAGCCTCTAAATCTTGCCAAGATAAACTTAGTAAGCCAACAGAATATACAGGGGTACCGTTGTCTGTAAATTTTTCGAGATACCTTGCTGGGACGGCCTGCCCCCCCGATTCCCTTTCCGCAAGGGTTGCCATTATACTTAAATAACCCTCTGCTGTTGGGATGCCATTTGGGAAATATGACGATGCATCTGATGGTATTGGAAGATCTAATATACCAGAAGCTCTTATTTGTTCTAAAGCATAGGCATTCCATTCAGGATTTGCCAACTGCGCACCATTTTGAATTTGTTCCATAATAGAACCTTTCCCGGTTCCAACTGTTCCACCGGGGCCACCGCTGGCTCCCGCCCCTGTTCCATTTGCTATAGCGGGTCCATTAATTAAATCCCTCCCATCACCCTCCATTTGTTGTGATTGTGGAATAAATAAATTAAATTTTACTAAATTAGGATTGAGTGTGTTTAAAAATACAAAAGAACAAATTGCAACAAGTAAACCATAAACAGCTGCCTCTATTTCCTTTCTCGCCTCACCTTTGGCAGTAACAATATCGGTAAGCATATATTTAATACCCGAATACACTATTCTAATTACAGCCAAACCTCCTGCGATAGCGATTGCAAATGTATATATGTTTGCTAAATATTGTAAGATGTTTGGGTTGTCTAGTGAATCACCATTTGGTAGTCGGACATTTTGTAGAGGGTGGTACGTTATTCCAGCAGAAAAGACAAAAAAAGGAAAAGATAGAAAGATTGCGATTAGTAAACTACGTAAAGAAAAATTCATATGTATATTTTAACACAGTTTATAAAACATGACATGGAAAATAAATAAAAATACAAAAATATTACCAAGTTGCACTTGGCTTACCTTTTGTAAAACCACCACCACCCCTCATATCAATGTGTGTAAATGAACTATAAGTCCCCATTCCACCAGTCCAGTTTTGGCCAAGCCAATTTTGCATCCCAGAGAGATCCCCATTTGTGGGGCTTATGTCTACTGCAACTCCATTTAAATGTTGAGAGCCACTCGCCCCACCCACAGACGCATTGACGGCGGGCGGTCTGTTCCATGAATTTATATTAATTCCACTACCCCAAGCCTCTCTCACCAAATCTAATTCTTGCGCCATCCCAACAATTCTTTGCATATCTTCTGTTGTTGTTGGAATTCTTCCCACCTCCCCTTTTGTGACATCCCCCACTGTAAAGTATTCTGAAATTTTTTGATTTGGGTCATTCCAATTAATACCAGAAACATCCCCTGTATATTTTGGAGCACCGCTACCAGCCGGACCTGCACTTGGGGAATAACTTATTTCATTTGACTCTATTAATTCCTTACCACTACCTACCATTGGTTGTGATTGTGGAATAAATAAATTAAATTTTACTAAATTAGGATTGAGTGTGTTTAAAAATACAAAAGAACAAATTGCAACAAGTAAACCATAAACAGCTGCCTCTATTTCCTTTCTCGCCTCACCTTTGGCAGTAACAATATCGGTAAGCATATATTTAATACCCGAATACACTATTCTAATTACAGCCAAACCTCCTGCGATAGCGATTGCAAATGTATATATGTTTGCTAAATATTGTAAGATGTTGTTGTCGTATAATTTTCCTCCCCCCGGCATTTTAACTGGCTGAAGGGCTTGATATTCTTCAGCAAACACAAAAAAAGGAAAAGAGAAGATGAGTGCAAGTAATAAGCTACGCCAAGAAAATTTCATATATTAATTAATTTAGTTGCTTCCACCAAAAAAACTTTTAAAAACATCACTTACAGAATTCGTATTTTTCTTTCCAAAATATATATCGAAGACCCCACTTGCGGATTGCAATATTCTTTTTTGATTTGATAAATCAAAACTTATATTTGAATAACCCTCTTCCCCAGTTGTATTTCTAAATGTTATATCTCTTCCTGTTTCTATGGTTTGATTACCATTTACAAACCAAGAATATATTCCATCAGAATCTGGGCTGTTGAAATAGAAAGGAATTGCCGTGAATGAAATTTCATTTCCTATTAAATCAAAATTATTTTGTACGGCCTTGTTAAATAAAATACCAAGAGCGGGGTTGTCTTCATATGCAAGGAGCTCGGCTTCTTTTGGGTTTATTATTATGCTAGCTTCTGCTCTGGTTGTGTTTTGAAGATCAGAAACTTCTACAGTAATTTCTTCATCATCTGAAACAATTCCCCCATTCCAGTAAAAAATATTTTTACCATACCCAGAAGCATCGGTGTCGGTACCCATTCCCCTCTTCCATGTATATACAAGCTCCCCGGGTTTATATTTAACACCATTTTTGTTTATTAAATTTGGTATTGCAATAAATCTTATTTGCCCTTCAAAAGAATAGAGTGACTTTCCTTTATAAAAAGGAGGAGTATATCCTGTGGATTCCCAAAGCAAATCCACGTTTCCTGGAGAAATTGAAAGAGTTTTTTGGAATACAACCCCTTCAGGTGTTTGTATTCTATATATTATATTTGAAACACTACCAATATCTCCTGTTGTAAAATTAAAAGTTTTTTTGCTAATCCCAGAGTCGCGTAAAACACCATTTACATACCAAGAAATTTTTGAACGCGAAAGATCATAAGAATAACTTTCTATACTGATATTTACATCTTCAAACGATTTTGGGGCTTCTGGTACAATTTCTGCAATAATAACCTCTTCAACAGGACTTGTGTTGGGGGCTTGAGCATTAATTTTTTGTGACAAACAAAAAATAGAAAGAAAGATAAATGTTGAAAGTATTAAAAAGCGTTTCATAGGTATAATCATTGTACACCTAAATAAACTTTTTTTCTACATTTAATTTCATTGTTCACTTGGGGGTGGAAATGATAATCTTACTGCCCCCTTTCTGTGAATCCAATTTTTTTGGTATGGCTTATTTATTTTAACTGAGGAAGAAAATGGAGCGATAACCTTTTCTTTTTCTTTGGGAGAAGGAAACTTAACTATATTATCTATTTCTTTTACATTTTTGTCTTTTTTTGGACGGATTTCATTTCCTACAAAGTTATTTTTCCTTAATTCAGAAACCATTTCAGCTTGTTGGGCGACGCGCGATGCTTGGTGTGAGACCTCGCCTAGTGCCCTTCCCGCCATTCCTGATTGTGGTAAAAATGAAGCCATCTTACTCCCTGTCCCAGTAACAGCCGCCACTTTTGTTGCTCCGGCAACAACAGAAAGAATTTTATCTTTATTTTGTAACGTGTACATATAAATTATTTCGGCCGTCCAAGTGGGGAGAACATTTAATAAAGGAATAAATTCAATAATAGAAGCTCCAAAAAATGAAATCGCCTTTTTAGGATTTGCAAAAGAAATTCCTAATAATTTATACCAAATAAAGAAAACCATAAGAGGTATTACATTAAAAACAGAGGCGGCAACAGAGCCAGCAAAAGGAATTAATTGTATTAGAGCAAGAACAATATCAAACAAAATAGCTACCACAAGCATTATAAAAAAGTTTGTTTTTGATATTTGGCCTTTTTCTTTATTTTGTTCTTGGGATTTATCTTCCATTATTGAATGTAATTATACATAACTCGACACCAAAACACGAATGAAATACATGCTTGTATTTCATTCGTGTTATTCCCTGTGGTTTATTCGCATTATTCGTGTTGTGTTAGCCATTCAACTCTGTCTTTGCCTTTCGTATCGCTAAAATTTCAGATGGGTCAGAAGTAAGAATTTGATGTTCGGTATATGAGGCAATGATTTTAATTGCGACATGTTTAAGCCCGGCAAAGAAAATACCCTCTCCCACATCAGATTCAAGTAGCAAAAACTTTTCCTCATCAGTAAGATTAAAAATTTTCTGCAAATTATCCATTGAAGTCGGTGATTGTTTAAGAAGAATTTGAATCGAGGAGTTTGTAATAATCGGCATTCCATAGGGAGATTTAATAAAATCATCCACATCTTGAGTGATAGTAGCAAGACCTAGATAATATTTTCGTCCTCTTTTTGCCATACTGAATAGGAAAGAAGCGGTATCATCAGATTTCATCATCCACCACGCCTCATCAATAACAAGAAGACGCTTTTTTAATTCCCTTCGAATTGCAGTCCAAATATAATGCATAACAATGTACATAGCTACCGGTTTAAGCTCGTCTTCCATATCTCGGATAGAAAAGACAACAAGATTTTTGTTGATATCAACATTTGAAGGTTGATTTAGAAAACCAGACCAAGTACCTTTTGTATATTTTGTAAGTTTTTGTACAAGAGTATCTCCACCTTCCATGCCCGCAAGCACAAGCTCAAAGTCGGAAAGTAGTGGTGGCTCAATGCTACTAAAATCAGAATCAACAGTAATGTCTTTCATTGCATATGTTTCTGTAATAGCTCTGTCGATAATAGAATCTTCTTCAGGAGTAAGCCCCCCAAGCATAATTCGGAAAAGCCCTACAAGATTAATGATTTGTGAACGCAAAACATCCGCAGGAGACTCATCTTCTCTCGCAATAGGAAGATCAAATGGATTGATGTGGTTGTTGGAGCTCAAAGAAATATTAAAATATCTTCCCCCCACTGCTTCCGCGAGGTATTCATATTCTCTTTCGGGATCGATCACAATCACACTCACATCAAACATAAGAGTTCGGAGAATTTCTAGTTTTGTAGCAAAAGATTTTCCCGAACCAGATTTAGCAAAAGTAATAGAGTTGTAGTTTTCGAGAGAAAATCTATCGAAAAGAACAAGACCAGAATTGTGCCTGTTGATACCATAGAGAATTCCTTTATCATCTGTTAAGTCAAAGGAAATAAATGGGAAGAGGCTCGAAAGTGGTGAAGAATTTAGTTTTGAATGTACGCCAAGCTCATCATTTGCAAGAGGAAGTGTGCTTCGGAAGCCCTGCTCTTGTTGGAATAGTGCTGGCTTTAGGTAAATAAGTTTTGCTTCAAGTATTGAACGGATTTCAGACTCTATTTTGTCTAAATCTGCTATTGTATCTGCATATATAGAAATATATAGGCCCACCTCAAATAGACGCTCCTGAGCCTGTTGTAGGTTGTCTCGTAGGGACTCTAGGTCTTGGTATGCCGTATCTAGTATTGGATCACGCACAAGGCCTTTTTCTTCACGAATTTGTATTTGACTTTGCACCTCAGCCACCTTTTTTTGGAAGTGTTTTAGTATCATCGCTGTGTCTACAGGGTGAATATAAATAGCAACATCAAAAATAGTATCAAGGTTGATAATAGGAGAAAACCAGTTGTCGGAAAGATAACGCGGGTATGAAATTATAAAAAGAGTACGGACAATTTTATCTCCAAGGTTTAAATCACGGGGGGAAATCTTTAAGGCACTCGGTGCAATAATGTCACGAAGCTCAAGAGCAGCCGATTCAAAAATTTCATGAGGCAAAACAGATGTAATTTTCTGTTCTTCCTTTGGTTTTGATTTGAAAAAGTCTAAAAATCCCATAATATTAATTTTGATTAATTATCGGCTTATTTACATCGCCGGGGTTGAAAAGTTTATAGAATACTTCCACAAGTTCTTCTGTACCGAGCTGTGCTACGCGTATTCCACAGCGTACTAGCCCTTGTTCTACAACACTGATGCGTTGTTCAAGTTGAGTCCTCGCCTCTTCAAAATGTTCAGTTTCTGACTTTTTTTGTTGTTCTTTTGTATTGGATTTACCTTTTATAAGATTTTCAAATTTTGTATCCTTTGCAAATAAGACAGCTGGGCTATATGGGACCACAACATAGAAAGTTTTTGTCATAACATTTGTTGTTTCTGTAAAACTTTTCACAAAGCCGATATATTCTTTTGTTTGGATTTTTAATAACTCACTTGTTTGTTCCTTATAGCGGGATTCAAGTAAGGCCAAATATGGTCGTATGTCGAGACGGCGAGATTGTATAAAAAGTTCTATGGAAAAGTTTAGTGAGTTCACAAAGTTTTGAAATTGAAAAAGGATTCCCTGCTGTTCATCACTTGACTTTAGGGCGAAGTTTACAGAGGAGGCCATTACAAGAGCGCGCATAGAGCCATCTTTAAGTATTACAATACCATCACGAATTTCTTTTATCGGTACAAATTCTTGTGTTGCTTTTGCGTTTTGGACTATGGTGTTC
>CAYZZT010000006.1:12902-24180 GCA_964483025.1 uncultured Candidatus Saccharibacteria bacterium
TTCTTTTATCGGTACAAATTCTTGTGTTGCTTTTGCGTTTTGGACTATGGTGTTCATTCTTTAGTAATTTTTAATTTCAAATTTTTAATTTTTAAATAATTTTTAAATTTTCTAAATTATTTTTTTGGCTTTGTATTCAATATTATATCAGAAAATATATGTTGTTGTATCTAAAATGTATTTTGTATTCCAAACCGAAGTGAGATTTTGTTTTCCCCGAGCATTTGGAGCCGAAAAGCATGGTCTTTTTGAAATTAAAAAGTTTTCGGTGAAACCGAAGCGAGGAGTCGCGGGACGACGGAGCGGTCGGGGGAAATAATATCGAACGTCATTGAATTTTTATTTTATCTTCTCATTAATATCCAAACTCCAAGAAAGTTCTTTCAGCTTATCTTGAGAAATGGCAGGGATTTTGTATTGTGGAACTTTGGAATGTATTTCTACCTTCACATCTTCCCCTTTCTTTTCTTTATTCCAATTTTTTTTCCATAAATACAATTTTGAACCAAAGAAATATTTTACAGCTGATTCCACAGTATCAATAAATGCTCTATTGTTTACTTTATAAAAAGCAAGCATTGCAACAAATATTGAAACAACAATAACTATTGGTATAGATAGAAAAATAGGAAGAAAATGGATGAAAACATAGTCTAGCCCTGCCCCACCCACAATATACACAAATTGTTTAAAAGTAAGTGAACCAAAAATTTGGTCTTCAATTTCCGTGAATTGAGGAATTTGATATTGCATGGTTATATTATACAGCAAATATAAAAAATCCGAAGCACGAAACACGAAATCCGAAACAAATTAATTCTAAATTCAAATATTTAAATTTTAAACAAAACACAAGGGTGATTTTCCTTCAGAAAATCACCCTTGTATTTTTTGCTTTGTTTTAGGTTTATTATTTAGGATTTTAATATTGTTTCGGATTTCGTGCTTATTGTTTTCCTATATCGCTTCCTTATATGGGTCCACAGTAGGTTTTTGTGTTTGAGAAACTGAGTTGTTTAATATTTGGGGAATCTTTTTAAGTGATATTTCTGCTTCTTTTGGTGTAATATGTGTAGGTTCAGATAGTTTTTTTTCTACTAGATTTTTGGCTCCTGTTGGTGCTGTGTATTTTTGTAGTACTTGCGTAGGTGCAATTTCAGGAATATTACTTTGTATTTTTGGTGTTTCTTTAGCTTTTTCTTCTGTTTTTATGGTTGGTTGGATAGGCTGTACTGTTGGCTTTGGGTTTTCGATTTCCCAAAGTATAGAGTCTTTGTCTAGGGTTTCTTTATTTTCTTTTTTTTTGCTCTCCTCTTCCTCTTGCTCCAATGTTTCTATTAATTTCTTTTTTATTTGTTTGAAAATATTTTTCTCTACTTCTCCTACAATTTGGGTTGCTATATCTTTAGAAATATTTACATTTTCTACAATATTTTTAAGTAGATCGTCTGGTTTTTCGAGCCCTAGAAAAACCAGTTTGGTTTCTGATTCTAGGGCGCTTCCTTGATCATACATCAATTTGAATTTGACTCTAATTTTTTCTATTTCCCCCACAATATCAGTCTCATTGAAAGCTTTTTGTATTTCAATTGGGAGGCTTAAGAGTCTTTGTTTTATAAATTCATCAAAATTTTCCATATTTTTATTTATCTATTACCACCATTTCGATTTGAATAACGTTGCCTATACTCTCTAGCGGCGGCTTCTCGTCCAGCTTGGTTTAGACCAAATCCAGGAAGAATACCGTTTGTTATTTGTCCTGTGGCATTTTGTCGCGAGTGTTCGGTCTGTGTGTTTTGAACTTGTGATTGAAGATTTTGTATTTGTGGATTAACTACGGTGCGGTTATGATATTGAGTAGCTGTTTCGTTTGTTCTTACTGCTCCTCCAGCAACTGTGGCAACTGCTGGTCCTGCAATATTTCTGATAGATTTGTGGCCGTTTTCTCTAACGCTTGTTGCCATTCTGTTTATTGCGGCGGTTGATTCGTCTAAAGCATCAGGGTTAAAACCAGAGTATAGGTTTCTTAAGTTAGTATCAATTCTGTCTAGACCTTGTTGAGTTCTTTGCAAAGGTCTTGTTAATTCAGTCAGTCTTCGAAGGTTTTCCCTTTGGGCTGTTCTGTCTCTTTCGCTGTTGTTTCTTTGCGCTTGTAATGTTGGTAAGCTGGCCCTATCTGCAGCTGTTGCGGTGCCAGCTGTAATTGCTTCATTAATTCTTCTGATTTGACTATCAAAATTAGCAATGTCTCGTTCTGTAGTTTGAAGATCTTCATTTATTTGGGTTCTTATTTCTTGAGCGTGTTCCAGATCTCTAAATTCTACAGCCGCTCGATTTATTACAACCGCCGTACCCGCAGCGCCATGGCTGTTTGTTAGAGCTCCTCTGGCCACATTTCTTTCAGCTAATGCTACCTCTCTTTGTCCTCCAGCTGATAATATTTCGCTTGCACTAAGAATATTTAGATCTGCTTGTATATTTTGTTGCTCAGCGAGATTTCGTGTTTCTCTTTGTGTCGCTGCTGCCGTTCTTAATTCAGCGCGAGCTGTTTCTCGTTTTGCTCTTTGATCAACCGCATTTCTCCAACTTTCCCCGCCTCTGTTTGCTTGATTATAGAGCACATTACCCAACCTTGTACTTCCAATAGCTTTTCCTATTCTAGAATTTGTAATAGCATTCAAACTTCTGCCGGCTGTTGCATTAAGTGTTCTTGCGCCAATAGCTCTGGGTGCATTTTGCATTTTATTTTGTGCCCAGTTTGCTCCACTATATTTAAGGAAGCCTGCCTGTGCGCCACTAGCTCCTTTTGCTGAAAGTGATTTGGCATATTCCATTCCTTTAATAAGTATAAAAATAATTACAGTAAAGCCCAGAATGTATCCTCCTAGATAACCAGCTGCTAATTGCCCGTTTGTCATCATTCCAGATATTGGAAGTTTAGATGTCCCCACCGCGCCAGTCAAAGGAGCTAATACATCTAGCATTTTTATTGATATCCAAAGGAAAATAAACATAATTGGCGCAAAGAAGCACTGGCTCAATAAATTAGTCCAATAATTACCACCAGGGAAAGCGCTGGCGAGTTTGGGTATGGCAATACTTCCTATCCCTATTGGGGACATCATCATTAAAATTATAAACTCTATAAAGCGTACCACAAAAAGTATGGCCATTACGAAAAATACTACAGCAAGTACGAGTATAAAAACAGAACCAAAAATACATATAGTGATCATTCCAGTAAAATCCTTTGATGCACCAGCACCTTGGTTCCAAGCATCTCCCATCAAGGTTTCTAGGCTTAAGTTTTTCATAAATGCAGCAGCTAGATTATTCCCATGCCCACTTCCTTGATTGATGGAGTTGTATATTGTAACAGCTAGATTATTGGAAACATCTATTGCAAGCTCCACAAAAAATAAACTGAAGTTCATAAGTAATGCCACAATTACAATATTTGTAATTGTTTTTTTCAAACCCGTTGTGTCGGCAAGAAGTATTGTTTTTATAGATGCAAAAAGTAGGATAAATATAAAAGACATATTTATAAGATCTCGGAAAATTCCCCAAACTAATCTTATTACTCCATAAAAACCAGAATTATCCCCTGCTGGTTTTAATGTTGCCTTTAAATTAACCACGGTTTTCATAAAAACCGAATCCAAAAGCCAGCCAGAAGCCACCAAAAGCCAACTTGCTGGTTTTATGGTTATATAATAGACGGTTTTAGCCAGAACACACATTAATTCCCCCTTCCATATTTCACAGGACATATCTGGTCTGCTGCTATTGTTAGCGTCTCCTGTGGCGGCTTGATTCTTTGCCTTGACGGTTGCCTCGTTGGAGCTGGCCATGTTTGTTTTTTGAATAGCATTCAGTATTTTTTTTGCTTGTTCTGGGTTACCTTCTTCGCTCATTAATTTATTTAAGTCCGCAGTGATATTATCTGGGCTTAACTCAATTTTATTACCATTTGCATCCGTGTATGTATATACGCCTAGTTTATAATCATACCCAACCACACCGTCTTTAGGTAATGCTGTTGGGTCTAACTCAAGATATGTTGCCTGAGATGGCATCTTTTCTTCACTAAAGTTCGGAACAAGGGTTCCTTTTCCTGTTGCTGGGTCTATTTTATATGTATAACGGCTTACATTTTCAGAGGAAAGCATTCCAACGTCACTGACAGTGATAACTTTATATACTGTATTGTTTTCATTAGGGGCTTTAAATGTTACGATAGTTGCTTCGCTTGTTGCTTTGATATCTGGACCCCAACCACTCATAGTTTGTCTCAGTTCAGCTGCTGCTGTAAGTTGTCCTGGCCCAGGAAGAGGAACTTTATTGTTTGTTTGTGCGGCGGTTGGTTTTGGTTCATAGGCGTCCATAGAGCCGACAGAGGGGCCTTGCGCCATGGTAGTTCTTGCTATTCCCCCCACAAAAAAACAGACCAAGAAAATAGCAAAAAGTTTTGCTAACTTGAATTTAAGAGGGGTTGTTTTTTGTTCTAAAAAAAGATTCATTGAAAAATTTACTTGCTCACATTTTACTACCACTATTTTATCAGAAAAAATACTTTGTTGCTATGTTTAACTATATTTTTCATTTCAAAACTAACTTACTAATTACGGTAGTAGTCCAGCGCCAGAGTCAAAAGGATGTGTTGAAGTTGATGTGGTCGCTGTACTTGTTGTTGCTACTATAGTTCCTCCCATATCATTAATATTTGTATAACCATAATCATAATTATTATCAAAATTATTTTTGTTTGATCCCCCGCCACCTCCACCACTATTCATTCCCCCACTTAAGCCACTCATTGCTTGTATAATAATTTGATTGACCAAAGCACTTACTATTTGATTGAAGTTTGTTGCGATTTCTATTCTATGTGTTTTTGAACCCATTGCCCTGTCCAAACTCGCTTGCACTTCTGCTCCTGGCGTAGTTGTCTGCCATTCTGCGCATTTTGCTTTCCCTGTATTTGGGTCTTTTACTGTGGTGCTGTATTTAACACATTTTTTCAAACTAAGAAATCCTTTTCCTTGGTCTAATTCTGTTTTCTTTTGATCAACACTATTTTTTATATTGCTTGCCATCTGGTCACGGGCAATAAAATATGAACCCATAGCGTTGTTTTGGTCTTGTTGTGTGAGCTGGAACCAATCGCTCATATAATTTCCATTTTGACCAAAGCGGGCCCAGTTTTGTTTAATATTATCAAGAGAACATTGTTGTTGTCTCATTCCCCCATTGTATTGATTAAGCAATGCGAGTCGTATTTTTAAGTCAAAAGGATTACATATTATTTTTCCAATCGGTCCCATACTTTGGAAGAATGCACCGACTTCTTGATTCATTATTTGTTTGAAAAACATATCCGGATTACTAAGAAAGGCTGGGCCATTTGTGCCATCTGGATTTTTGAAGCCGTTGTTTATCCACTGCACAATACTTGCAGACATTGCATCGATAAGGGCATTTCCAATACAAAAAGCAATTCCATTTAAGGTTTCTTCTCTAAAATTTTGTGTTGGGTTTGTAATAGGTACTCTAAGAGCATCAGCCACACTCGATGGAAGAATTGACCCAATTGCATTTGATGCTTGACCTCCCACCCAACTTCCAATAAACGAGCCAATACAACCGCTAGCAGCGGCTGATGTTGGGCTTTGGGCTGTTGTTGAACTTCCATAGCCTGTGTAGAGTTTTTTTAATTCGGCTTGGTAAGCTGCTTTGTCAGCGGCTGTTCCTCCTGTATTGCTGTTTAAAAGATCATAATTAGAAGCCCCCCCGCCAAGCATTATATTTTGATTGGTAGAAGATTCTAGTTTTTGTTGATAAGGAGGATCTGTGGTCACAGTATTTATGTTCCCGTAGGTATCAAGACTAACAACGGCCTCTGTTTTCTCAACTGAAATTATTGAAAAGAAAAATACTAGTATAAAAAGTGTAGCGAGGAGAATTTTTGTTTTTTTCATATTTTTAATTTTAAAAATTATTGAGTACCACCCACCCAAGCTTTGCCGGGTTCTGCATTGTTAAATATTATACCACTTTTTATAATTAAATTCGAAATATTCTGATAGTAGGTTATTTTTTGATTATCAAGTTCTCCAATTTCCCTCATTATTACAATAGCTTTTAATGGGTCTGACTTTGCTCCCTCGAGAGAAATTATTTTTTCACCCATTAAATAATAATTATTTACAAGGTTTAAATAATTTGCGTTAATTTCTTGAATGATTGGAATTGCTATAAAATCACTGGCACATTTTTTGTAAAGGGAACCAGTTTGAATAGGATCTTCTGTCGCCTGTGCAACTTTTTGCATAGTGGAAAGACAAGACGCTTCTTTTGTTACAAAAGTATTTGCAAAATTTCGGAGGTTTGTTTCAGTACTTTTCACTATTTTGAGATCTGAAAGTGTGTACTCTGGAGCCGTTCCTAAGCTTATAGATGCATAAGCACTCACAGCTTCATTTATGAGCGCTTGGCTGTCTGTATCACTAAGTCCCCCACTCTCAGCTCCTGAATAATATTTTGCAAATAAACTTTTTGAAAAACTTTCTGTTAGATTTCCTTCTGCGCCACTAAGGTCTGTTATTTGAGACTCAGAATTATCTGTTTGACCTGTTACATAATTATAATCTTCAGTATTTACTATATCTTCAGAATTATTTGAGCTTGTATCAAGGGCGAGAGGGCCAAAACTTTTATCTGTTTGATTTTTTGCGATCACAAGCATTGCAAGGAAGAGGATACAAGCGATTAAAATGTAGAGAGTTTTTTTAGTAGGTTTCTGCATAACAATAGTATATCAAAACTCGTGGTATAATGAAAACTAAATGAAGAATTTTTATACAAAACTTTTTTGCCTGCTATTTTTGTTTGTTTTTGTACCATTTTTTGCATTTGCATATCAATTTACGAAAGATTTAAAAATTGGAGATTTAAATAGTGATATTTTAGAGTTGCAAAAAATATTGAATTCAGATATTGGAACGGCTGTTTCTCCTTCTGGTGTTGGCTCGAAAGGAAATGAAACAAATTATTTTGGAAATCTTACAAAGCAAGCTGTTGTGAGGTTTCAAGAAAAATATAAAAATGAAATACTTGCGCCAAATGGGTTAAGCTATGGCACTGGTTTTGTGGGTATCACAACAAGGAAAAAGCTCAATAGTTTGGCTGTGTCAGGAGTTTCAGCAGAAAGCGCATTGAAAGTGGCAAATCCTGTTAAAACAGGTGCCCAAGCTCTAAATTCAAGTACTTTTTATGAAACGAGCCTGGCCGAAAGGAGTAAAGCAAATTCATATTTTGGGGGTATCCTTGGGCAGTTCTCTAATCAAAATTTATCTTCTTTGAACTCTAGTTTGAGCAAGGATGCTTTAAGTTTGTTTCCATCCTTTGCAAAAAGTGTAAAAGTCTATAATACAGAGCCATATCAAGTTAAGTCTGGGCAAAAAATTGTTGTAAACGGTACTGGTTTTACTGAGAAAAACAACATTTTCTCTTTTGGCGGGATTCGTACAGAGGGGATAACTTGTGGATATTCGACATATTGTGAAGTTGTGGTTCCTAACGGGGCTCCTTTGGGAAGTCAAGATATCACTTTAGAAAATTCCAATGGGAATAGCAAAAATCAAGGTTTTCCGTCTAAGGTGTTTGTGACGAATAATCCAATAATGCCTTCAATAATTTCCTCAGCCGTACCAAATCAAATAAAAGAGTCTGAGTTAGGGGCTAATATTATAGTTAAAGGCGAAAGATTCGCTGTGGATGAGAATTATATCTATACTCCACTTGGCTCTGTGGGCCCATTTAGTTCTTCTGATGGAAAAACAATATTATTTTCTTTGAAAGAAATGAAAGATATAAATAAATTGATCGAAAGGGGTAGATTGTTAAAAACAGAAATTATTCCCATGCCATTTAGGGTAAACAATGAATATGGCTCAAGTGAAGCATTTTTTATAAATTTATTAATTAATAAATAGTAAAATGAAACGTTTTATTTTTATTCTCAGTTTAGTAATTTTGTTTTCTTTTCCATATAAATCAGACGCCTCTGTATCTTTTGGAGGTTTTAATCTTTGGGCAAAGCCCTGCACTTGTAGTGCCGGGACCGTTTGGTATGTTTGGTATACGCCTTTATATTTAAATTCTATAGTGCCTACAGCCGGGGCTTTAGCTGTTGGTGTCCCACCAAAAGCTCTTTGGTATGCAAATTTTGACCCAATAGTTCCCACAACTTGGTCTTTGGGTAAATTTATGCCAGGAGTGCAATCTTGTTGGCAACCTTCTGGGACAGGATGTTCAACTTGGCCAGTTTTAGGACATGTGTATGAGGTAGGGAGTTCACTTCCGCCCGCAGCACTTTTAAAAGGGCAAGCTCCTAGCTCAACTGGTACGGGGATTTAGGCCGGTAACACACCCTCCAAACTTTTTGGATACAAAAACTTAGGAGGACTAGTAACACAAAAAAGCCGTTCCCGGAGGGAACGGCTTTTTGATACTCTTATCTTTTAAGTTGTTTGTTATATGTTACAAGTTATTTGTTATCTTAAGCCACTCTTCTACTGTAAGATTCTCTGCTCTCTCATTTTCTTTTATTCCTAGCTCCGTTAATTTTTCTTTTGAAATAATTTGTTTTAAATTGCTTGAAAGTGTTTTTCTTTTGTGTGCGAAGCCCGCCTTTACTACTTCAAAGAATTTTTGTTCAATCTTTTTAGCATCGTCTTCCGTATTGTCATCCTTGCGAATGCGAGGATCCACGAGTTTTGAATTTTCTTGATTTGAAATGCTTGGAAGGGTGGATCCTCGCATTCGCAAGGATGACACCTCAAAATCGCTAAAATTCTTTTTAGAAATATTATCAATTAAAAGAATTGCAGAATCCACTTTTGGAGGAGGAAAGAAACATCCAGCTTTCACAGTTTGAATATATTTTGGTTCACCATAAACTTTTACGCTAATTGAAAGAATACTTTCTTTGCCCTCTTTTGTTTTTGAAGATCCTTGAATTGTTGTTGTAATTCTTTCAGCAACTTCTTTTTGAACTAAAATAACCATAAGTGATGGCTGAAAATTTCCTGAAAGAAATTTCCTAGTGATTTCGCCTGTGATGTAATAGGGGATGTTGGCGATGAGTTTGTATTTCATTTCTCCCGTATTTGTCATTCCCGCGGAGGCGGGAATCCATGTTGATTCGGATTTTTCAGACTGGATTCCTGCCTCCGCAGGAATGACAGACAGCGACATAACTTTTGCTACATCTAATTCCAAAACATCAGCGTGTATAAGTGTGAGTTTTTTTGTTTTGATTTCTTTTGCAAAAAGTTCTTCAAGTAATGGAATAAGTCGGGCATCTTTTTCTATGGCAATAACTTTTGCACCTGTATCTAAAAGTCTTTTTGTGAGAGCTCCTTTTCCGGGACCAATCTCAAGCACATTGTCCCCTTTTGTCACCCTTCCAGCTTTTATAATTGTGTCGAGTGCCCCATCAGAATTCAAAAAATTTTGCCCAAGGGATTTTTTGGCTTTAATTCCGAATTCTTCTTTGTTTTTTGCTGCGTGTTCTTTTTTATTCATAATGTAATAGTTTTATGTTTTTCTTTCTCTCTCTGTCTGTCATTCCCGCGAAGGTGAGCTTGGGGTGGGACCCAAGCGCAAGACTTTGAGCGTTTTGTATTCAAAAAGCGAAAAGTGTACAGTGCCTGTAAGGCGGGAATCCATGTGTATTTTTTATGATTATACAATTATAATTCCAGACTCAAATCATTCCATTCCGGATTTTCTTTTTCAATCAAATTTATTTTCCATTCCCTATTCCAATGTTTTAATACCTTTTCTCGGCTTATTGCACTCTCTACATCAGGCGTGTCTTCATAATATACTAAAATACCCACATTATATTTTTTTGTGAATCCGTCAACCTCTTTAGCTTTATGTTCTTCGATCCGACGAATTAAATTATTTGTAACACCAATATATAACGTTCCCCTTTTTTGGCTAGCAAGAATATATACATAGTAAGTCTTCATTACATAATTATACATGGATTCCCGCCTTCGCGGGAATGACAATGTGTGATTGTGGTATTTTCTCTGTCATCCTTGCGAATGCGAGGATCCATCAAATTAATTCATGGATTCCCGTCTTCACGGGAATGACAGACTACAGGATAGCAAATTAGGGAAATTCTATCGTAAGTCCTTTAGAGACTTGAGAAGTTTTCCTTTCCCCATCTTAAATTCTTGTTTGCTTATTTTCAATTCTTTCCAACCAGTCTTTTTTGCCGATTCTTTTTTTAGCTCTTCGGCAAGCGTGTCAGTATTCCAACCACGAATAAGATGACGAATAAATTCGCTTGTGGTAGAAAACCCTCCCTCTTTTACCCCTTTTTTTATTTGCATTACCATTTCTTTTGGTAAAGATATATTTAATATTTCTCTCATATTTTTAGTTTAGGCGAACAATTTACCGATTGTTTTAACCCTAAACCACTTGGTCGGGCGAACAAATAGTAATTTGTTTTAGCCTTATTAGCCTGTAATACTTTGTGTTACAAGTATATCATAGAGAAAGTGTGTAAGTCAAATGCTCCACTGGATAGAGGATGTTAGCCTGCCCGGCCAGGGAACTTGTTTGGCGGAGAAGTAATAAAAAACCACCCCTGTCACGAGTGGTTTTCGTGAGGGGTGGCAGGGTTAGAAACGATCACATGCATCGTCAGTACGCCATTCTTCTCGAGATGTTGTCGGAATCGGAATACCACATTTTCGCTGTAATGCGATAATAGCGTCTCTTTCTCCTCGATGTTGGTCTTCTTGACATCGACGATATAGCTCCATTGATATAGCGGTATTAGGAGGACAACCACAACGCAGTTTCCCGTCTGTCATTAGATGACCGTGGTTGGGGCAAATCATTTGCATAGCAGTGTTGTACTTTGGTTGAATTATGAGACACCGTTCACGGAATGTGTAAGGTACTACTACAGGTACTCTATCACTTATTTGGTAGCTTGTCAAGCTTCGGTGGCGCAGGTTCAGTAAGTAAGTGCAACATAGGTTCTGATGTCCAGCTCGAGGTACAAAAATAACCCTATATTTATAGGGCTATTTTGTGAGCTCCACTGGATAGAGGACTGCTTGCCCCGTAGTGAGTACTCTCTACTACTGGGGTTAGAAATCAATCAGGTATTCTCTCTTCTTCCTCTCTGGCTTCTCAGGCGCTTCTTCAAAATGTTCCTCACCAATGTCCCCAATAAATTCCG
>CAYZZT010000007.1:0-23741 GCA_964483025.1 uncultured Candidatus Saccharibacteria bacterium
GGTGCGAGACTGGATTCCAGACTAAATCTGGAATGACAGAGGGATACAAAACTTGGATCCCCGCTGATTACAGCGAGGATGACAGAAAAGTTACAGAATGACAGTGAAAATGACTTTACAAACTTGATAACTTTAAAAACTTTATAACTAATTGCTCCACCTCTTCCCCACTCTCTGCTTCCATAAGTTTTATTCGTAATTCTTTTGCTCCTAAAAATCCGTGACAATATGCTTTATAATGTTTTTTCATAACAGAAAAGTTTTTATACTCACATAATTTTTCAAAAAGTTTTGTGTGCTCTACTAGCATAGCTAGTCGCAGACTAACGCTGACTGGACGCCGACCAACGCAGAAGAAATTCGGGTTACCAAAAAGTGCCCTCCCCACCATCGCTCCATCTGCCCCACTTTCTTTTATTTTTTGCAAAGCATATTCGCGCGACTTTATATCTCCATTCCCTGCTATCAAAGTTTTTTCTTTTAGGCCAGCTTGAATTTCATCACGAATTTCAACAGCTCTTTTTACTCTCTCCCACTTTGCGGGCACCAAAGACATTCCTTTTCTTGTGCGCGCATGAATTGTTACAAGAGCTGGCTCTGCTTCTAAAATTTTTGGAAGCCATTTTTCAAGTTCGTCTTTATTGTAGCCAAGACGAGTTTTCACAGAGACAGGAATTTCTCGGCCATTACCTTTTGCCCCTCGCTTTGCAGATAAAATAATTTCTTTTGCCAGCTCAGGATTTTTTATTAATGATGCACCAGCTTTTTGTTTTTCTACACTTCTATCGGGGCATCCCATATTTATATCAACACCATCAAAGCCAAGTTCTCGCACTATCTCAACTGCTTTTTCAATATGCTCTGGATTTGATCCGAAAATTTGCGCCACAATTGGTCGCTCTGCTTCTATATAATCAAATGCACGAAGAAGTCTTTTTCTCCCTTCCTCTGGCGCCAAGGCAAGCCCATCAGCAGAAACAAATTCTGTCCAAGTTACGTATTTATTAAAATTAGAATCCCGAGACTGGATTCCCGCCTTCGCGGGAATGACAGAGAGGGAGGAAATATCAGCTCCTCCACATTTAGAATATTTTACAAACATACGCCGAAAGGCCTCGTCGGTGACATCTGCCATCGGCGCCATTGCAAGAAACGGTTTGCTTATTTTTTTCCAGAAGCCAAGATACATAAGTGGAGTGTAGCACAAATTTTTAAGTTCCTGAAGAACTTAAAAATTTGTGCTGTTTTAGATGTTCTAAGTGTTCAAATTGTTCTAATGTTCTAATACAAACATGGATTCCCGCCTTCGCGGGAATGACAGAGAAGAGCAAGAAAAAAACCCACCATCTTGCAATAGCGGGTTTGATACATATATAGAACCCTTGTATCTTAGGGCAAAAGTTGAAGGTCTGGCCTACGGCCAACACAGAACTGGGGGTGATTATAGCCAATCGCTTTGATCACCTCTTTTGTTTCATTGTCCCAACGTGGATCACAGTGAATTGATTTTTCTTCCTCCTTAAAACACTCTCGCGCTTTATTCTCATCAAGAAAAAGTGCAATGATCAGATTGGTGAATCTATCCCAGCAAGATTTGTCCACATCATCAATTTTTTTGATTGGAGCTTCTGGGGTATACGCAACGAGCCATTTACAAACGGCAAGTAACTTTCCCCCAAACTTTCCACCAACAGGGACAGCACTTTTCCCACGAAGTGCAAGTTTTTCAACTTCGACAGAAACAGTACCTGCTTCGAATTTTCTTGATACTTTATAAAGTGAACCGCTAGATTCACTTGCGGTTACAGCATAGAAGTGCGTGAGCATATCGTCCTTTCTTTTTTTGTTTTCTTTGTTCTTTAGCTAATCATCCTGATTTAGCCGTTTCTGACTAGAAGGTTATATGAAAAATACCAAAGGGTCAAGCGCGTAGAATTGTCATTCCTGCCCCCATATTCACGAGGATAAACTCCGGCAGGTTGCGTCTGATGGGTATCAGACTTAAAGACGGAGGCTGTCGTGAGTTCGGGATGGGACCCGAGCGCAAGGGCGGAATGTGACGACATGAGCCATGTGGAAAAGATTTTTTAGTAAAAAAATACTTTTGCAGAAAAATACATGTGAATCCAACCTGAAAAGTATTTTGTTTTCAATTTATTATTTTGTGCTTTAAATTTGTTTCGGATTTCGGATTTCGTGCTTCGGATTTATTTACATGGATTCCCGCCTTCGCGGGAATGACAGAAAGGTTACTCCGTATCTAAATTCACCACATCCCCAGCGGAAAGTTCCCCGCGGATTATTTTATCAGCAATAGAAGCCTCAATTTTTTCTTGAATATATCTGTTCATAGGTCTTGCACCAAAAGCTAGATCCATACCTTGCTTTGCTACTTCAGAAATTAATTTGTCGGTGATTTTTATTCCAATACCTTTTTCTTTTAATCTATCTTCTAATTTTATAAGCATGAGCCCAGCTATTTTTTTCAAATCATCTTCTCCCAATGGAGCAAAAAGTATAGTTCCATCAAAACGATTGATCAATTCTGGTTTAAATATTCCCCTCTCCACAATAGCCGAAATTATCTCATCTTTTTTGCTTACAAGATTTTCACCCCTACTTACATAATCAAAAATCAAATCACTTCCCGCGTTTGATGTTGCAATAATAATTGTATTTCTCACATTTACCCTATTGCCATCCATATCAGAGAAAAATCCTTCATCAATTATTTGTAAGAATAAATCATGAACATCTTTATTTGTCTTTTCAAACTCATCCAAAAGCAAAACAGAGTATTGATTTTCTCGAAGTTTTTTAGAAAGCAATCCCGAGTGACCTTCTTCAAAAGAACCAATGAGTCGCTTTAAAGCATCATCAGTTTTATATTCTGACATATCAAAACGCAATATTTTGTCTTCACTTCCAAAAAATGTTTCAGCTAAAGCTTTTGTTGTTTCTGTCTTCCCTACACCAGTTGGTCCCAAGAAAAGGAATGAACCTATTGGTCTGTGTGCATTTCCCACCCCAGCTCGCGCTCGACGTAAAGCATTTGAAATCACTGTAATTGCTTCATTTTGCCCCACCACCCTTTTGTGAAGCACCCCTTCCAAATTCATAAGCTTTTCTTTTTCATCTTCTTTCACTTCTCCTTGTGGAATTCCTGTCTTACTTGCAAAAAATGAAAGTATATCCTCTTTGGTAACAGTACTTTTCCCTTGATGTTTTATGTATGGAATAATTTCTGTAAGTACATCACGAGCTTTATCATATAAAAATGTTTCTGAAAAATATCTTTCTGTTCCCTCCACAATAGCCAATATAGCTTCGTATGTAATAAAAACTTTTCCACGTGCCTCCACCAAAAGAACTTCATCCTCAAGAATTCTCGATACAGCATCTTTATCTTTTTCAGGAATATCAACTTTTTCAAAAAAAGACATCAATGATTTATTTGGTTCAATTATATTGTGATATCTCTCCTTATCTGAAAGAGCTATAATATGCAAATCTGGCGAATTAAAGAAAGTACTAAAAATAGAAACAATATCCGAACCAAAAATATGTGCAGAATCTATAAGCATAGAAAAATTTTCAATAGCTAAAATGATATTTCCAACATCTCTAGCCTCACCTAAAATTTTTACAAAAAGGTTTTCAAATTCATCTTTATTATTTATGCCACTTAAAAGCTGTGTTGGCCGGAGATAAAATACTCTTTTCTTTTCTAATTCAGGATATGCATAGCCCCTATCTATTGCCATAGAAAGCATTGCTGTGAGCTCGGAAGAATTTTGTTGATCCTCACTTATAATAAGAGCATTGGCACCACCACCTTTTACAAGTATTGTCTCAAGATTTTCAAATTCTTTTTTATAAAAAACAAAAAGAGATTCATCTACTTCACGATAAAAATTTTCCTCGGAAACAGGATTTGCATATTTCATTAATGTCCACGCTTTGCCATATGCCCAGTCCTTACCCAAGCTAGGGACCCTCCCCATTACTTCCTTACTCCAAAAACGCTTTTCACGAGACTCCCGGTATCTCATTCGAGAAATCCACCCTGTGACACCTGCCCACATTTTCTCCGACACGCCATATGTAAATAAAAATTGAGAAAACTCTTTTGAACTTTCATATACAGATTTTGAATAATCAGTAAATGTAATGACCTCACCCACAGAAACTATATTAAACGTATCAATACTAATTTTTTCTTTTCGCATTGATAAAAAACGAGAAATATCATCTTTTGGTATATCAAGACGTTCAAAAGTCACCCTTCCCAACTGTGAATATATAAAGCCAGAAAGAACATCACCTTTTGGTGTTTCAAACATTATTCTTGAAACATCATATGTGACAGGAAAAAATAAAATGCTACTTTTGTTTTTATGTGAACCCACAGACAATTTAAAAATGTGCGAATAATAAAACATCTCTATTAAACACAATTTTATTGCAACCAAACAAAAAAGAAGAAAAACTCCTCTCCATCTAAAAATATTTGAGCTAATAAAATCTGGTGGGAATGTTATAGCTACAGCCAAAACCAATGCTCCATTTAAAAAAAACTTTCTTAGGGTAGCCCTTGTCTTTGGGCTCATAAAATTATCCAAAATAAAAGCTGGTCTGTAATTCTCTGCAAATTTTTCTAGGTCTTTATATTTCATAATTATTTATTTAAAAGTCCCATAATACCAAAAAAAGCGAGCGAGATAAGAATAACTGGTAGAAATATCCATAGAAAAAAACAAACTAGAACCACAACAAAAGCAACAAAAAAACAAACTAATGCAAAAAAGAGAAGAATGGTCCTCATAAACATACCGACTATTCTCATTAATGTATTTGCAATCAATGTGGAAGCAAGTTCTTCAATATCAAAGCCTTTTTTATATCTATCGCTCATCCTTTCCCATGGGGAGAAAAAAGTTCGAAATGTATCTGGTACAGAAAAGAAATGCCAGAGAAACCAAAAAATGTTTCCATCGAGCCTTATCAAATCAACAAATGCCGTGGAATAGTGCCAGCGCAAATATATTGGAACAAGTTTAATAGCATTCATACTCATCTATTATACTTCTATTATCTAAAAACGTCACTATTTTGTGTTGATTTTTGATTTTGTTCCCCAGATCCCCGGAGTACCGAGGACGACACAAAATATAGTCGTAAATATACTTCTTATTTTGTGTCGATTTTAAATTTTTAAATAATGATCTAATTATTAAATTTTTAAAAATTAATTCATTAAGAAATTATTTATCCCAGATAATGCAATAAACTGGGACATGAAAATTTGTGCTTAAAAATTAAATCAGCACCAAAATTGCCCTAGAATTTTGGTGCTGATTTGGCTTTATAATAAACCTTATTCCCAAAACGCATATCAATATAATCAATAGAATCTAGATTTGAAGAAGAAAGTTGCTGACTTTTTAAGATTGTATCAATATTATTATACATATCTTCATAAGAATTTTTCTTATTCAGCATTATTTTTGTGCCAGAGGAAAGCAATAGATCAAAATCACCCTGATTTTTCAGCTCCACACCTACAATAGAAAGTTCTAGTTTACTTTTTATCTGTTTTATAAATATTTGAAATAGAGAAAAATCTTCAACAGTAAATATCTGTGCACCCAGAGGATCTTCTTTACTTAACTCACCTTTATATATGAAATACACATTACCAGAGAAATATGGCGCAGAGGCAAAAACTTTTCCTGTGATATCAACAAAATAACATTCCGGAATATTTTCTTCTATTTTATCCTTACACCAAAGTGCCTCGGGTTTTCTTTCTTCTATTTCTATTGAAATTTTTTTGAAACCTTCTCTGTTTATATTTAAGGAATTAATACCTGGAAAATCTTTTATTAAAATATTATTTAAATTATTTACACTATATAGAAATGTATTTGATTTTGGAATTAGCCAAAGGTAATACCCAGAAAGTGACTTATTTACCGTATTATTTATTTCTTCCTTATTAATTATATTTGTACCATTAATAGAAACTTCACGAATCTGAATTTTTTCTATTCGAAAAAAGAGGACAGCTCCTACAATAATTAATATTGCTAAGATACTAAAAATAATTACCATCCTTTTTACAAAACGACGACGTCTTTCACGAGCCTCTAATGATCTATATTTAATCCTTACCATTTTTTTCCTTTGGAGCTTCTATTACACTGAGCTTGATAAAAAAGCAATACCTAGGTAAAACAATCAAATTTCGTGCGAAAATCATGAAGTCCGACGAAGCATACCTGAGTCTGTTGAGGAGGGATGAATGATTTGCAGCCGAAATTTGGTTGTTTTGGCAGGTAAGCATTATCGATTTTAATTTGCGTTTGGTTTTTCTATCAAGCTCTTACCCATGTATTTTTGTAGCACTTCCGGAATTAAAATTGAACCATCTTCTTGCTGAAAATTTTCCATTATAGCAATTAAAGAACGTGGCGTTGGAATCGCTGTGCAATTTAAAGAATGAACGAAACGCATTTTGCCATCTAGATCTCGATAGCGGATATTTAATCTTCTTGATTGAAAATCGTGAAAATATGAAGCAGAGCTAATTTCTCTGTATGTATTTTCTGAAGGAATCCAAAGGTTAATATCATATTTTTTTACTTGCCCCAGCCCCAAATCTCCACCACAGTTTGCAACAGTGTGATATGGGATACCAAGACTTTCTATAAAAGCTTCTGTGTTTCCATTTATTTCCTCATGAAATTTTACAGATGCTTCATGACTTGCTTCACAAAGGATCACCTGCTCGAGCTTATAGAATTCATGTACCCTCATTAAACCTTTTGTATCTTTTCCATGACTACCGGCCTCACGACGAAAACATGGAGAAAATGAAAGTATCTTTTTCGGAAGGTCTTTTATATCAATCACCTCGTCGGAATAATAATTCATTGTGGCAACTTCGGCTGTACCAGCAAGATAATCATTGTCTTGAGTTTTATACAAATCATCTTCCCCCTGAGGAAGATAGCCTGTGCCGAGAAGAGATTCTCTTCGCACAAGAGATGGAACGATCATTGGGTCAAGCCCGCGTGAAGTGAAAAAATCCATACCATATTGCCAAAGCGCCATACTCAATCTTGCACCATCATTTTTTAAAAAATATCCACGAAAACCAGAAACTTTTGTACCTCGCTCAAAATCGGCCATATCATGAAGAGCAGAAAGTTCTATATGACTTTTTGGTTTGAAAGAAAATTCTGGAATATCTCCCCACTTTCGCACTTCTTGATTGTCGGCGTCACTTTCACCTTCTGGCACTGTCATATCTGGAATGTTTGGTACTTGCACCATGAGCTTCTGCCACTCCATCATTATTTCTTTTAATTTTTCTTCTTCTTTTTGCAAATCATTTTTAACAAGTTGCATTGCATATACAAATTTATCTTTTTCTTCTTGCGGTGTGCCAATTATTTTTCGGCTTACATCGTTTTGTTCAGCTTTCTTTTTTTCTATGGAAGCAAGGAGTTCACGGCGTTTATCATCCACTTCAATAAGCGCATCAACATTAAAGTTTATATGCTTCTTTTGTGCACCTAGGGTAATAAGCTCTTTATTTTCTCTGATGAATTTGATGTCTAACATATTAGTCTCATAATACCAAAATTGTGTGTTTGTGGCTATAGCCTATGTCATTCCGAATTTAGTCCGGAATCCAGTCTGTAAAAATCCGAAATCCGAAGCACGAAATCCGAAACAAATACTAAATTTAAAATTTTAAATAATAAACAAAATTCTTACTATGCAGATTAGTGACGGCCGTCACTAATCTGCATAGTATATAAAATAATATAATGAATAATGTACATATAATTCACGGCCGTGAATATTAAGTACATATAAAAATTCAAATACAACTATGCTACGCGACCGCGTGACATAGTTGTATATGAGGCTTTTGTGATTTTAATTTGGTATAATTTTGAAACGTATGTCATCCTCGCGAATGCGGGGATCCAAGTCCGAATTTTCAGACTGGATTCCCGCCTTCGCGGGAATGACAGAGGAGAAGTATGAAACTCGAGATTAAAAAACTTACAAAAGAAGAAATACCGGAAAGTTTAATGGAAATTCCACAGCCACCAGAGCAAATGTATTTGGTGGGAAATATGCCGAAGGAAGGCAATAGGCTTTTAGCTATTGTGGGCTCGCGAAAATATTCAAACTATGGAAAAGAAGTTTGTGAGAAATTGATTGAAGGCCTGAAGGGACAACCTGTCACAATTCTTTCTGGGCTCGCACTTGGTATTGATTCTATTGCACACCGCTCTGCACTTGCAAATAATATTCAAACTATCGCAATCCCCGGCTCGGGGTTAGACGAATCTGTACTCTACCCCACTTCACATGTAAATCTTGCAAAAGAAATTGTTGAGCGAGGCGGGGGCCTGCTTTCAGAATTTGATCCGTTGTTTCGTGCCACACCATATAGCTTTCCACAAAGAAACAGAATCATGGCTGGGCTTGCCGATGCAGTGCTTATTATTGAAGCAGAGAAAAGATCTGGAACACTTATCACTTCTCGCCTTGCAACAGATTATAACAAAGATGTATTTGCAGTCCCCGGCTCTATTTTTTCTAGAACTTCAGAAGGACCACATATGCTTATTCGCCTCGGCGCCACACCTATCACCTGTGTAAATGATTTGCTTGAGGCTCTACACCTCGAGCCAGAACAGCAAGTTTTAAATTTTGATGAATGCACAGAAGATGAATTAAAAATTTTAAACTTACTTGATTCGCCAATTTCTCGCGATGAGCTTTTTTCAAAAATTGAAATGCCCATTCAAGAATTAAATTCAATTTTAATGATGCTGGAGATTAAGGGATTCATTATAGAAACGGCGGGAATGATAAGTAGAAAATAATCAGTACAACATCATAAAGTTTTTCTTCCTAGGAACGACTCTTAATTTTTAATTTCAAATTTTCATGTCCCAGTTTATTGCATTATCTGGGATAAATAATTTCTTAATGTTTATAAAAAGATTCAAAGAGACTTTGCCGAAGGCAAAGTCCTTCTTGCATTTCACTACTCACTACAACCTACTCACTACCAACTGCCCAAGACATTTGACTTCCCCTGTAGGAATTATAATATACACCTGTATAGTTCAACCCCAAACCAAGGAGGAAATATGTTCAAGAAATGGCTAGGAAAGAGAGTGGTGGTAAAAACGACTGACAAACACAAAACAAATTTTGTTGGGACATTGGTTGATTGCATTGGTACAGTCGTGATGTTGGAAGACATCACACCAGTACGAGGAACACACCCATTCAATGACCAAGCAATCAACATGGCTAGTCGTTCATTCGAAAGCCTTGAGCTTGTGGTAAACCCCGATGATGATCCAAGCGTAATTCATCCACACCCCCCAGGCTAATGAATCCCAAGCCGTTTGATAACACGAACGGCTTTTTTCTATTTAATTGAATTTGTGTCTGCGTTAGTCGGCGTATAGTCAAGAATATTTTTCTACTGAAAAATTTCCTGACCACACCTCACTCGCCTTCGCTCGCTCCGGTCTTGCGCTCGGAAACTCTTCCGAGCTCACTGCGTCAGTCTGCGGGAGCAGTACCCTGCTCCATGTTGACAAGCCACCTTCAATCTGGCAATATCTAATTCAGAAGAGGAGCGGTTTCCTCTAGCAGTATCAACCAAACAAGAAAGAGATAAGTGTATGACCTGGCAAGCAATTAGATCTTTATTAAGCATCCCTGATCAGCATAATCTCGTACGGCTCACAGAAAGTGGTGCCTTCGGAATGAAATTGCCTTGTGGAAAAATAATCACTCTCGAAAGTATGGAAGGAAAACCCGTCTGCTTTACTGTAGACGTTGATAAAATTAGTTTCTCAACCATAAAGACGGAAGATATTCCTGAGGTGGCACAACTGGCATTCTTTTTCGCCTATAGTGCCGTCGAGGTCGAGCGGGAAAATTCGAAAAAATAACATCCAGCAATGGGTGTTTTTCTTTTGAATTTTACTACATTATAATGTAGTAGAAAATGCTTTTTTTCTATTAAATAATTTTCTAAAATTTGCATTTATACATATATATGTGCGATACTCTCTACTAATTACCGAATTACCGCTCTTGTTGAATGCACATGGATTCTCGATCAGGTCGAGAATGACAATACGGGTTTATTCTTAATTCTTAATTCATAATTCTTAATTCTATGAAGTTATTAATCGTTGAGTCGCCTGCAAAGGCAAAAACAATTTCAAAATATCTCGACGGCGCTTATGAAGTAAAAGCGTCTGTTGGTCATATCCGAGATTTACCAAAGAGTAATAAAAAGGCAATCGACATTCCTGCTGGCTTCGTACCGCACTATGAAATATCAAAAGGTAAAGAACATGTTGTTGCTGAAATACAAGCACTTGCAAAACACGCAGATGAAATTATTCTTGCAACCGACCCCGACCGAGAAGGTGAAGCTATTGCTTGGCACCTAGCGGAGCTAATTAAAAATTCAAAATGTAAAATTAAAAATTTACAAAGGGTTACTTATCATGAAATTACAAAAGAAGCGATTGAGGAAGCGCTAGAACATCCACGAGAAATTGATATGAATTTGAAAGAAGCTCAAGAGGCTCGAAGAGTTCTCGATCGACTTTTCGGCTATGATCTTTCAGGATTGATCTGGAAAAAAGTTCGCTATGGACTTTCAGCTGGGCGGGTTCAATCCCCCGCTCTTCGAATCATTGTGGAAAGAGAGAGAGAAATCAATGCTTTCAACCCTGAAGATTATTGGGCAATTTCTGGGGAGTTCAAAACCGAAAATAAAGTAAATATTACACTTACCTGTGAAGAAGAACCTCGTGATAAAAAAGAAGTTGATAGAATTTTAGCTGAAGCAGAAAAAAATAAATGGAATATTGTCGATATTAAAGAAACAAAAATAAAGCGATCGCCAAAACCTCCTTTCACAACTTCAACCTTACAACAAACGGCCAGTTCACGCCTCGGCTTCACACCAAGCCGTACAATGGGTCTTGCTCAGAAACTTTATGAAGCTGGACATATTACATATATGCGTACCGACAGTGTTACCTTAAGCGTAAAATCTGTAGAGCATATTTCAGAATATATTATAAAAAATTATGGAAAGGAAAATTTAGAAGCACGCACCTTTTCAACAAAAAGTAAAAACGCTCAAGAGGCTCACGAAGCAATACGCCCTTCACATATAGAAAAAGAAAGTGCGGGAAATAATGAAGACGAGAAAAAACTTTACAAACTTATTTGGCAGAGAACTCTTGCTTCCCAAATGTCAGATGCGGATATTTTGCGAACAAAAATTGTTGCAAATATTCACGGGGCTACAATTCCCCCTTTTTCAGCAAATGGCTCATGCACACTTTTCCCCGGCTGGCTTATCGCCGACCCACAAGCTAAAGGTGATGATATTGAACTTCCAAAAGTAAAAATTGGTGAGGAAATTGATTTACTTTCTATAAATGCAGAAGGTAAGCAAACTCAACCGCCCCCAAGGTATAGCGAGGCTGGTCTTGTGAAAGAACTTGAAAAAAGAGGCATTGGCCGACCTTCAACATATGCAAGTACAATCAAAACAATTCTCGACAGAGAGTATGTGGAAAAAATTGGAAGTGCATTAAAGCCCACAGATACTGGAGAAGTGGTGAGCACTTTTGTGGAAAAGAATTTTGCAAAATATATTAGTGACGAATTTACCGCAGAAATGGAAGACGAGCTCGATGAAATAGCTTTAGGAAAACTTACATATATAAAAGTTTTAAAGGATTTCTATGGTCCATTTTTGAAAGATATAAAAGAGCTAGAAAAATCTGATAAGGTGACAACGCTTGGAGATGCAGACGCTCATTTGAAATGTCCGAAATGTGGAAAATCTATGATTATTAAATTGGGACGAGGTGGAAAATTTCTTTCCTGTGCAACATATCCAGAATGTGATGGCGCACTTATGATGGATGGTACAGAAATTAAAAAGGATGAACCAATAGGAGTAGATCCTGAAACAGGACTAAATATTTTTGTGAAAGTTGGAAAGTATGGACCGTATGTTCAGTTAGGCGAAGGTATTCCAAAAGGCAAAAGCGACAAGAAATCAACGATCGAAGCGAATATGATTTCTGTCGTCCTCGGTACTCCGGGGATCCAAGTCCCAGATGAACAACACGGAGACGAAGAACAAGACTTGATACAAAAAAAGAAAGGCAAGAAAATCTCTAAACCAAAACTTCCTAAAGCTGTTAAGCCGAAAATGGGAAGTATTCCAAAAGGAAAAGATTTGTCTTCTGTTACAGTTGCAGATGCGATGCTGTATCTTTCTGTTCCACGAACATTAGGAACACATCCTGAGACTGGCAAAGTTGTAAATGCAAACAATGGACGCTTCGGTCCATATGTATCACACGATGGAAATTTTCGCTCAATAAAGACACCGGATGATGTTTATACAATTGAATTGCCACGAGCCCTAGAACTCCTCGCTCAAGAAAAAAAGAAAAGAGGGTTTCAGAAGAAGACGAAGTAGAGTCACGAGGTAAGAGTTATGAGTTATGATTAAAGGCCGCAACCCATTTCTGAATTACGACCTTTTTGATAAGCCTACCCGACTATTATTTGCGAGATGAAAATTCGATTTTTTCAAGATCCCTTACGGATGGATTGACTCTGAAGAGTTTTCCAATGTAAAGCATCTTTGGAAGTCCGTCAGGAAATTCCTTTCGAAGAACTACTTTATAGTATCCTGGTGAAATACCGGGAGGGGCTTTAAAGCATTCCATCTTACCAATATGGTGGGTCATAAATGACTTACCATCAACCGAAACAGCTTCGACATGAAGAATCGTCCCAACTCGGGGCAATATAGATTTTGGTCTTCCGATGGCTGAAATCCAACCAAGGATGAAACCAAGAACTGCTACTACGATGGGCACGATAATACTAATGTCAATGTTTTTCATATTCTGTTTTAGTGCTCCAAAACACAAGAATCCTACCGAGGATTCATGTATTCTGAATTTGTTCTGTTACTGTTTAATTATATCATATCCTAGCTATCTGTCAAGTATTTGCACCCTACTCCGCCAAAAAAGGCTCTGCTAAGACCTTTTTTGGCGGAGTAAATATGATAGCCTGTTTTTTGTCTGTCAACAAAAAACAGCCCACCGCCCCCACCCTAAAACAAATTTGAGCACAAATTTGTTCGGGCGAACATTTTGTAATCAAAATGTTTTAGCCTAAAAAGAAGTTTTATTATGCTTTACGAATTCTTTTACAAAATCGTTGAGCGTAGAAGTTTTGGGGAAATTTTACAAAATTATCGAAGGTGTAAGTTTTGAATTTTGCATTTGGAGTGAAAGTATTACTTTACCCGAGCATCTTCAGGCACAAAGCATGGTCTTTTTGTAATCAAAAAGTTTGTGCCGAAGCCGAAACGAGAAGCCGCAGGGCGACGAGTGGTCGGGGAAAGTAATACTGAACGACCTCCGAGTAAGATTTTGCAAAATACAAACATGGATTCCCGCCTTCGCAGGAATGACAGGAATGTGTAATGACAATGCAGAATTCTGAATCCAAGTCTGCGTCTGTCTGCGTTTAGTCTGCGTAAGTCTGCGAGGAGACGCTCATGTGCATTTGCGTCTCCTACTCTTTTCATATAAGCTACTAATATACCCAAAAAAAATATGGCATCTGAACCAAACGTAAAAGATATAATAAAACTTCTTGATGACGCCTCTGAGGCAGACATCGAGCTTATCTCACATGCCTACAATTTTTCAAAAAAAGCCCACGAGGGATTTACAAGATACTCTGGAGAACCATATTTCATCCACCCATTTGAAACCGCAAAAATTCTCGCCGAACTCCAGGCTGGCCCCTCCACTATTTCTGCCGGACTTCTTCATGATGTTATTGAAGACACTAATGTAACAGCAGAAGAAATAAAAAAAGAATTTGGACCAGAAATTTTATTTTTGATTGAAGGAGTTACCAAACTTGGAAAACTTCGCTATCAGGGTCGTGACAGATACATAGAATCTTTACGAAAACTTTTTGTGGCAATGTCACAAGATATTCGTGTACTCATTATTAAACTTTGTGATCGTCTGCACAATATGCGCACCCTTGATTTTGTACCCAAACATAAACAACTTCGTATTGCAAATGAAACAATGAAAATATATGCACAGCTTGCATATAGACTTGGTATTCGAAAAATTTCTCGAGAACTTGAGGACTTATCTTTTAAATATATTGAGCCAGAACATTACAATGAGGCTTTTAAAATGGTGAAGCAAAAAAATAAAGAAGCACTAGAAAAACTTGAAAAATTTCGAAAGTCTGTACAGAAAGCACTTTTTATGGCTGGCTTTACAACAGCAAAAACAGATTATCGAATTAAACATTTACATAGTTTTTATCGCAAGCTTGAACGTAAAGATTATGATCCGGATAATATTTATGACACTCTTGCTATGCGCGTATATGTCCCAACGATTAGTGACTGCTACACAGCGCTCGGAATTATTCACAGCACTTGGCGACCACTCCCAGGTCGTATAAAAGACTATATTGCATTTCCAAAGCCCAATGGTTATAAAAGTCTCCACACTACAATTTTCACAGGAGATAATTCTATTGTTGAAATACAAATAAGAACACCAGAAATCCATAAAGAGTCGGAATATGGTATTGCTTCTCATGCAATATACAAAAATCCATCTGTAGGAAGTATTGAAAACAAAAATTTACTTTGGATTAAAAATCTTTTACCATCAATGACAAAACTTGTAGAGAATGGAGACAATGTGGTTCAAGCAAAAGAAATACCAAATTGGCTTAAAGATATGGTAAAGCTTCAATCTGAAGCACAAGAAGAGGAATTTGCTCAAAATATGAGCGCAGATTTTTTTCAAAGACGACTTTTTGTGTTTACACCTAAAGGAGACGTTGTGGACCTACCAATAAATTCAACACCAATCGACTTTGCTTATGCAATTCACTCAGATATTGGCAATCGCCTAGCATCAGCAAAAATCGGAGGGAAAATGGCTTCTTTGGATAAAAAACTTCAAAATGGAGATATTGTGGAAGTGCAAACAAACAAAAACTCAAAGCCATCATCAAAATGGATGGAGATTGCCAAAACTTCAATGGCAAAAAAACATATTAAAGATGCACTTATGAAAAACCCGGGAGCGAAGATAAACCCCCGCATCAAGTGAGTAGTGAGTAGGTTGTAGTGAGTAGAAAATCAAAAAACTTTTCACCTAAAGTGAAAAGTTTTTTATCGAATACATATCTTCGTCTTCTTCAGAATCTGTTTTAGCACTATCATCTATTGGCGTTACAACAATCTCATCTCCATCAGTTCCTACATATCCCCCGCCCTTCTCCAATGCTCTTTCAATATCTGCATTTAGGCCCCCGCCGGTATTTAATTTATTTTTTTCAATTAAATCGAGGATACTTTGCAAATCCTGCGGAGAAAAGAAATCAATAACAATTTTTCCCCCAACATCTCTTTTCTCAATATGTACACGAGTACCTAAAGATTCTGTAAACTTTTCTTCGAGTTCTATAAGCTCTGGATCGTGCATTAGTTCAAGCCTGCGAACTTTATCATATGCAATTCGCCTTGCCATGCGCTCTGTCTCACGCACAGAAAACTTTTTGAACATAATTTCCTTAAATAAAGTATTTTGTTCTTCTGGACGCTCTTTGAGCATAAGCAAAGGTCTTGTGTGACCTTCTGAAATTCTTCCACTTGTTACCGCTTCTAAAATATCATCAGGAAGTAAAAGTACGCGCAAAGTATTAGAAACGTATTCCCTACTTTTTCCAACTTTTTCTGCAATTTGAGTGTGTTTTAGATTAAACTGATTTGCAAGTTGATCGAAAGCCCGAGCACGGTCGACAACATTTAGATCTTCGCGCTGGAGATTTTCAATAATAGCAAGCTCAAGTTTTATACGTGCATCATCTGTTCCTGTCCGAATTATAGCAGGCACCTCGCGAAGGCCGGCAAGTTTTGAAGCACGGAGCCTTCGCTCTCCAGATACAAGCTCATATTCCACACGCATACTTCCATCGTCTTCAAAAATTTCTGCACGGGTAACAACAAGAGGTTGAAGTATGCCATACATACGAATAGATTCGGAAAGATCACGAAGTGCGCCTTCATCAAATTCTTTACGGGGCTGAAAAGGGTTTGGTTTGATTTTCTCAACCTCTACCCAGAAAATTGAGTTCTCATAAAATTGTGCCATAGATAGTGGTATTATATGCAATATTGCAGAGGAAATCAATTCTCTCTGTCATTCCGGTGAAGACCGGAATCCAGTCGGTAAGAATGAATTTAATAAGTGAGTTAACAAACCCTACTATCGCTTAGTTTGTTAACTGAAGAATATATTTTGGATGGACTCGGTCACAAGTCGAATTTTTGCCGTCGCAAAAATTCGCTCGCGACCCCGCCTCGAAATTTTTTGTACTCAAAAAATTATACTCCGGCTTTCGAGCCCCTCACGCAACTGCTACCCAGCAGTTGCTCCCGGGCACAAAAAGATAAACTGGAAATTATTCCAGTTTATTTTTTGTGCCCGGGGAGGGACTCGGCTAGGAATAAAATTTTTGTCGTCACAAAAATTTTTTCACAGCCCTGGCTCGGTACTTTTCTGTGCTCAGAAAAGTATACCTGCGCCTTTCGAGCCCCTCACGCAAGCTCTTCAAGAGCTTGCTCCCGGGCACAAATAAAAAAACTTTCGTTTAAACGAAAGTTTTTTTATTTGTGCCCGGGGAGAGACTCGAACTCTCACACCTTTCGATACACGATTTTGAGTCGTGTGTGTCTACCATTCCACCACCCGGGCAAATCAACCACTACGTCAGTTTACTAAAATTTACGAATAAATCAATGTTGTGTTATAACATACAAATGACAAAACCAAAACTCATAGTCATCCTCGGGCCCACAGCCTCGGGTAAAAGTGACCTAGCTGTAGAACTCGCCAAAAAATTAAGTGGCCTAAACCATACCAAAGGTATGGTCGGCCGAACTTCACGAAGTGAAGTTTTAGGCGAGGTTATTTCTGCTGACTCACGACAGGTGTACAAGGGAATGGATTTAGGAACTGGGAAAATAACAAAGAAAGAAATGAAAGGTGTCCCCCATCACCTACTCGATGTTTGTAGCCCTAAAAAAGTTTTCACCGTTGCCGAATATAAAAAACTTGCAGATAAAGCAATAAAAGATATTTTGAAAAGAGGCAAACTTCCGATAATCTGCGGAGGTACTGGTTTTTATATTGATGCGGTTATCTTGGGAACCGAGTTCCCAAAAGTTCTTGCGAATCCTAAATTGAGACAAGAGTTAGGAGTTATGAGTCATGAGGAATTACTTAAAATGCTCAAGAAACTTGATCCAGAGAGAGCTGAAACCGTTGATATAAAAAATAAAGTTCGATTGGTTCGAGCCATTGAAATCGCAACAGCTCTCGGCAAAGTTCCACCAACAAAAAATGCTATTGTTTACGATAGCATTTGTATTGGAATCAAATGGCCAAAGGAAGAACTTTATGAAAGAATCTATACTCGAATAATTTCTCGTATTAAAAAAGGGATGATTAAGGAAATTGAAGATCTGCACAAAGCCGGTGTATCTTGGAAACGAATGTATTCACTTGGTCTTGAATATCGTTATATTTCACTATTTTTACAAGACAAACTTACTAAAGAAGAAATGATCGAAACCTTGCACACAAAAACCTCCCAATATGCAAAGCGACAGATGACCTGGTTTAAGAGGGATAAGAAAATTGTGTGGGTGGAGCCAGAGAAGCTTTGGGAGGCGGAAAAAGCAATTAGACTATTTTTAAAAAAATGATAAGATAGCTCACATACGGGCCTATAGTTTCAATGGTAAAACATCGGTTTCCAAAACCGCAGTTCGAGGTTCGAATCCTCGTGGGCCCGCAATAAAAAAATACAGCATTAGCTGTTTTTTATTGTGGGCCCACGCAAAAATGTGTCTAACATTTTTGAGGATTCGAAAGGCGCAGGTATACTTTTCTGAGCACAGAAAAGTACCGAGCCAGGGCTGTGAAAAAATTTTTGTGACGACAAAAATTTTATTCCTAGCCGAGTTCCTCGTGGGCCCGCAAAAAAAACACGGCATTTGCCGTTTTTTTATTGCGGACCCACGCAAAAATGCGACCAGCATTTTTGAGGACTCGAAAGGCGCAGGTATACTTTTCTGACCACAGAAAAGTACCGAGCCAGGGCTGTGAAAAAATTTTTGTGACAACAAAAATTTTATTCCTAGCCGAGTTTCTCGTGGGCCCGCATTTGCTTGAAATTTGATATAATACCTAAATGAATTCAATACTACTGCAAAAATATCAGCCGGCTTGGAAAAATAAATTTAATTTGGAGTCTACTGAAATTATAAAGAAATTAGGTAATTTGATTATAGATATCCAACACATCGGAAGCACATCCGTGCCGGGAATGATGGCTAAACCGATTATAGATATTGGAGTATTAGTAAATTCGACTGATGACATCTTTACTTTTGTAAATAAACTTAAATCTATAGGTTATTCGTATAAGCCAGAAATTTCATCTAATGAGCGAATTTTCTTTAGGAAAGGTGATCCCGTTCAATATCACCTATCAATCACTAGTCCAATACATACATTTTGGAGCAGACAGATTCTATTCAGAGACTACTTAATTAGCCACCACGAATTTATTCAAGAATATAACAATCTAAAACTAAAAAATATTAAGATGACACCCGAAGAAGATTTTGCAGACTTGTCTCTAAGTGAAACATACAATAAAGGCAAGGGTGAATTTGTGGCAAAGATTCTGGAATTAGCAAAATAAAAAAACAGCCTCTTACCCCCAGCCATAATTTTGCGAATAATTATTTTGCAAAACACTAGGACACAAGGGGTGTGCTATTCGCACACGTGTTTTGCGTTTTCAAAATTGAGTTAATTATATAATGTTTATTATGAGAGCTAATATCGGTAAAATTATGGCGGGGTAAGATTCGGCGAATCACAAAAATACCATCCTTGCGGATGGTATTTTTGTGAGCCAAACCTTATTTCTTCGCCTCTTTGAAAACTACTCGCTTTTTCAATTTCTTACTAAATTTCTTAAGTTCGATTTTTCTTGTAATAAGTTTTTTGTTCTTGCGAGTGTATCGCACTTCTCCCGTCTCCTTTGCTACTAGTTTTATAAGTTTATCTTGTGACATATGTTGTTTTAATTAATGTTTGCACATATTACTATACTTTTACTGGGAAAGCAACACTTGTGAACACGACCACCAATACACTAACACGACACGAATGATACGAATAAACTACGACGAATGACACGAATAGAATACAGTATTGCATTCCATTCGTGTCATTCGCTACCTATTCGTAAATTTGTGTCGAGATAATAGACAAGAAAAAACCACACAACTTTCGCTGTGCGGTGTTTGAGACTACTACCAAGGAGGGCTGTCAGTCAGCGTCGGAAGACATCCAACACTAATCACTTTTGGAATTCTCGGCTGTTTGATCTCGGAACCTTTTTTGATTCTGGCACCACGAGAAACTTTCTGTTTGAAGAGCTTCTTTTGGAGCTCAATTGTGACCTTCACAAGATCACCCCCATCTTTCGATTGCCAGATGTCAAAATTGCTTCGGCTCTGAGACAGATAAAGCGTTTTGGCCTGATCGAGATTCACAGGCCAAACAGGAATAAGTTTTCCATTTTCACATTTCTGGCTTTCCTCTTCAACAAAAGCATCGAAGTTAAGCAATTCGTAAAGACGGTGTTTCAAATCTCCAGAGAAGATCTGAGCGAAATATTCAATAACGGGGACATGGCGAGGACGCCGTGGCGCACTCATTTTTGCGATTTTAGAGGAACTTTTCATACCAAAAGAAACAATACCACAATTACAATAGATTGCAAGCACGAAATCCGAAGTACGAAATTCGAAACAAATACAAAATTCAAATATTTAAATATTAAACAAATGCTGAGGATTTCGTTTTTAATTTAATAATTTTATATTTTGATTTTGTTTCGGATTTCGAATTTCGTGCTTCGAATTTAAAATTATCAATTGTTCTCAATTGATAATTTTCCCATCATCAAAATGTATTATTCTCTCGGCCAGTTTTGCATATTGCTCTTCATGAGTCACCATTATAATTGTCTGTCCCTCTCTATGTAGCTCTTTAAACATCTCCATCACAAGACCAGAAGAATAATTATCTAGATTTGCAGTTGGTTCATCGGCGAAAAGAATCTTTGGCTTATGTGCGACAGCCCTTGTAATACTTACCCTTTGTTGTTCCCCACCAGAGAGCTGACTTGGTAAAAAATCCATACGATGATCAAGCCCCGCTTTTTTAAGAGAAATTGCAGAAATTTCATAAGCTTCTTTCTTAGACATTCCCTGCATAAGAAGCGGAAGTGCAACATTTTCCTTAGCAGTTAAATCAGGAAGTAAAGCATAATCTTGAAAAACATATCCGAGATGAGTCAGGCGAAATTCAGTTTTTTCATCAGAAGTCATATCGTGTGCATCGTGTCCTTCGATAAATATTTCACCAGAAGTTGGCTCATCGAGAAGACTAACTTGATACATAAATGTACTTTTGCCCGCACCAGAGCGCCCCATGATTGCGATAAACTCTCCGCTCTCGCATTCAAAATCCACACCCTTCAATACCGGAGTTACCTTATCTCCATCCACAAAAGTCTTAATTAAGTTCTTAACGGTTATCATTGCATTTCTATTTTACATTTTTAATTTTAAATTTTAAATTTGATTCTATCTCCCCAAGATAGAATCGAGTGTGTTCTTTCTCACGATCATCCTAGCGGGAATATATCCGGCGATCATTGTTGCGACAATGAGCAATGTCACTCTCCAAAATGTACCGACAACTGTTGCTACTAAAATACCGTCACTAAAAGGAAAATTAATTGGATGTGCATTTACATATGGAATAAGAAATCCATACAATAAAATTAAACCAATTATCGATCCAGCAACAGCATAGAAAGCAGATTGTATAAGATACGAAAATTCAATAGTTTTTCCGCTAATTCCAATACCTTTCAAAATTCCAATAAATTTTCTTCTTGTAATTGCATTTATAAATATAACAATAAATATAGTTATGGAAGCCACCACGAGCCCAATAGAACTTATCATGTTTCCAAGCAAAGCAAAAGTGTCCTTAATATCTTTCAAAAACTTAGGTTGCCCGTCTTCAAAAGTTTGTACTTTTGCATATTGACCCACCCCCGCCCTCAACAAGGCATCACGAATTACTTTTGGATCATTCCCTGGCTTTAAAACCATCGAAATATTATCAACACTATAATCTTGCCTTCCTACTATTGCTCTCAATTCCTTATCCACAAAGAAAACTTTGGCGCTAATTTCATCAACTTTTGATTTAACAATTCCCTTAACAGTTACTTCTCTAATAATATCACCAATCTTAACTCTGACTTTTGATCCCACAGCCACATTCTCAAGCTGACTAAAACCTGGAGCCTCTATAGGCAGATACTTTTTAATAAGCATTGAGCCGAGTAAAATTTTGTCATAATCATCAGGTTTCAAATATTCCCCTTCTATAACTCTTTTTGAGAGATGTGTTACAGCCTCTTCTTTCTCAGGATCAATACCCATGAACGTTGTGTTTGCACTTTCAATCTCGCTTTCTTTTATTCTGCTTTGATAATTTGCTTCAATTTTTCCACCCGCAGAATATCTTGCTGTATATTTGTCTACCTCCGGCGTTTGATTAAGAATACTCAAAATCATTGGTGTATTTTCAATATAATCCTTTTTATTTAGTCTTGAAATAGTCACATCTCCGAAATATTGAGATTTAAAAGCAACAACAGAACCTTCAATAAGTCCAACCAAAAGTCCAGACACAACAACAAGATTAAGAAAAGTAAGAACCATCACAAAGACAATAAGTGTAGTGGTCCATTTGTTGGCTCTGCGAATTTGTCGCCAGGCCAAGTAAAAACCTATACGAATAAATTGTGGCATATTATATTTATATTATATTCATACTATATTACAGGGTTTAATAATATCTGATCTTCTTCAGAAACCCCTGAAAAAACTTCAACATTCCCACGCGAATCTTTCTCACCAATTTTAATTTCTTTCTCAAGCGATTTGTCTTCTGCTTTAATTTGAACAAACTGTGAATTATTTTTCACATAAACAGATCTTAACGGTAATATTGAAACATTATCTCTTTTACCTGTTTCAATTTTTATATTTGCTGTCATTCCTGGCTTAATACGAGAATCTGCGTTTTCAAAAGCTAATCGCACCTTATATGTTGCCACTCCATCCTTAACAGTTTCCGCTGGATCGATTTGTATAACAACTGCCCCAAATTCTGCACTTGTACCAAAAGCATCTAGATTAACTCTTGCCTTATCTTTTAGATCAACACCTGAAATATTTAACTCTGGAATAAAAGCTTCGATTTCATAAGATTCACTAATAAGTGAAACCAAACTGATATTTGGAGAAATAGCTTCCCCAACTTTTGCATCCTGCTTGGAAATAATTCCAGAGAAAGGAGCTCGAATATATGTTTTTTCAATTTGAGTTTTTATAACGTCGAGAGATGCTTGGAATGATTTTACCTTGGCTTCCTGTACTGATTTACCTGAAGATGTGGAACGAATACCCTCTTCTGCAGAAGTCATTGCAGAAAGAGCGTTATTTATATTTGTACGGGCACTTGCCGTATCACTTTTATATTTATCTATTGTTGTTTGAGAAAGTGTATTATTTATTTCAAAATTATTTACAGCACGCGAAACGTCATTTAGAAAAGTTTTAATGGTGGTCAAATATGTTCGTGCGGTTTCTGCATTAGCACTTGTAACATTATCTACTGTGATTTTAGAATTTAAAATCTCCCACTTTTTTAAAGTTTCTTCAACAATTATTCTTTGATTATTTATTTTCTCCTTCAAAGCATAATCATTGAAAGCAAAAAGTATTTTTGGATTCATTGTGTCTGGATCTTCGAAAAATTGATCGGTCTTATTTCGAATAGCATCATCAGAAGATGTGAAGCCATCTAAAATAGCATCTAATAATTTTCTTTTTGCTGTTGTCACTTCTGTAGCTTGACTATCACTATTTTGGAGTTGGTCGAGTTTTGCTTGCTCACCAGCTAAATCAGCTTGTGCTTTTTCCAAATTAACTTGCAATGAACTTGAGTCGAGGAACGCAATAATTTCTCCTTGACCCACTCTTTGGCCGACATTTTTATTTACTGCTTTTACTGTCCCACCAGTTTCAAAAGATAAACTAACATCTTTTGAGGAAATAACTTTTCCAGCAACACTCACTTCACTTATAAGTGAGCCTTTTTGAAGCTGGATATATTCGCCATTACCATTACCTCTATTTTGATAGTAATAAACACCTCCTGCGATTATTAAAATTAAACCGCCAATGTAATAAATATTTGTTTTTATAAATGAGAAAAATTTTGAATTCATGTTTGAATTATAACATAATTCAAACAGAATTAGGAATTATGAATTAGGAATTAAGAAGAAAATACAAATACAATCAAGCAATAAAATGCCCCGGAAAGTCTGCTGACTTTCCGGGG
>CAYZZT010000008.1:0-22959 GCA_964483025.1 uncultured Candidatus Saccharibacteria bacterium
TCTACAAAGTTTATCTCGGTTGTGTTTTGTCTTGCGACAAATTTAAACAATAATGCTAGTTACCGGGCACCATACATTACTGTCGGCCTCTCCATATTATTTAAGTAAGTGCAGAAGAGAAGTGCACCACCTGTCCTCGCAAGATTACACCAATCGTTCCCCGCGAGAAATTGGAAACGTTGACGCCGTTTTAGTTTAAGCTAAAGCGAATTGAAAATCAGCCACACCGAAGTATGGTGACTTCACTGCTGTTTTTGCAGTTATGTTTTTTAGCCTTTTTAAGAGTTACTAAAGCTCTACTTTGCACATAGAAAAGTGATTCCAATGTCTAAGCCTGTCATCCCCCTAAAACAAATTTGTACTCAAATTTGTTCGGGCGAACATTTTGTACTCAAAATGTTTTAGCCATAAAACAAACAATACAGTACTCAAATTTGTTCGGGCGAACATTTTGTACTCAAAATGTTTTAGCCATATTTGTTATCCAAACATTTGCCCGTAAAATCTTTGAAAACCTATTAAAAGATTTTACTGACAAAAGTTTGTATTTATATTTTGTTTATATTCTTTTTTAATTTTATTTTTTTCTCTCGCTCCCCAAAGGCTTTTTAAAAACCTCTCTCGATTAAAAGCATCAGCTTTGTTTTTATATTCTTCAAATTGGATAAGATGAACTGGTAGTCTGTCTCTTGTTGAAAAAACATTTCCCATCTGGTGGCGTTTTAGGCGAGAGGCAATATTATTTGTACAACCAATATACAAACCATCATCTTTTTCACTGTAGAGAATATAAACAAAATATTCCATATCGATTTATTAGTTTTTCAATGTTCTTCCGATCTCACGTTCGGTGTCTCGTTTTTTGATATCCTCTCGCTTATCGAACTTCTTTTTACCTCGCCCAATGGCTATTTCTAGCTTGATGAGCTTGCCCTTATTATACAATGAAATGGGTATAATAGTCAATCCTTTTTCAGATGCTTTTCTTTCAATTTCATAAATCTCAGATTTGGTGAGGATTAGCTTCCTTGTTCGGGCAGGCTCGTATTCTGTTGTAATGTTTTTGGGTTGATATGGAGGTATTTCAAGACCGACAATAAATGCTTCTCCTCCACGTATTAAAACGTGAGCCCCACCAAGTTCCCCGTGTTTGTTGCGTATAGATTTGACTTCTGAGCCAGATAGCACAATACCGGCCTCATATTTTTTTATGATTTCATAATTAAGCCCTGCTTTTTTGTTCTGTACGAGAGACATATAAAGTATCCTCTTAATTAGTTTCTTCCTTATGTATGTCATTCCTGCGGAGGCAGGAATCCAGTCTGCAAAATTCAGAACTTGGATCCCCGTTGCTACGAGGATGACAACAGGAGAAGGTTTATTTGAGGATTATATAAATATAGCATAGAATAGGTTTTCTGTTATACTGTGTCATATGGCAATAAAAAACCCAATACAAAACAAAAAAGAACCCAAAGTTAAGAGTAAAAAACCGGGCAGTGGCCTAGTTTCTAATTTGCTCACAGCTTTATTTATTTTCTTGCTTATAGGAGCTTTATATTCTTTTGTTAGTGAGGCAAATAAAAGTAACTCAGAAATTCCTCTTTCCCAAGTGGCATCTGATGTATCGGCAGGAAAAGTTGCATCAATTGTGGTTTCTGGCGAAGAATTAGAAATTACATATAAAGCTGAAAAAGACAAAATTGCCGAAGTAAAAAAATCTAAAAAAGAAGTAGGCACTGCTATTACAGAAACTTTTGCAAAATATGGTATTGCTTCAAGTACGCTTTCTGCCATTTCAATAAATGTAAAAAATGAATCAGGATTTATGTATTGGTTTATAAATCTTGCTCCTTTTCTTTTGCCAATTATTTTTGTTTTATTTTTCTTATGGTATCTTTCTCGCCAAGTAAAGGGGGCGGGAATGCAGGCTTTTACTTTTGGACAATCCAAAGCTCGACTTACAGATCCTAATGATAAAAAACAGAAGGTAACATTTGATGATGTTGCAGGCGCAAAGGAAGCTAAAGAAGAATTGAAAGAAATTGTAGATTTTTTAAAAAGCCCAAAAAAGTTTTTTGATATTGGCGCACGAATTCCAAAAGGTATTTTGCTCATGGGGGCTCCCGGTACAGGGAAAACGCTTTTAGCAAGGGCAACGGCTGGAGAGGCTAATGTAGCGTTCTTTTCAATTTCTGGTTCTGAGTTTGTGGAAATGTTTGTGGGTGTGGGAGCTTCTCGTGTGAGAGATCTTTTTGCAATGGCAAAAGCATCAGCCCCAGCAATTATTTTTATTGATGAGATTGATGCTGTGGGAAGAACCAGGGGCAGTGGCATGGGAGGCGGAAATGATGAGAGGGAACAAACATTAAATCAAATTCTTGTGGAGATGGACGGATTTGAGCCAACAGAAAAAGTGATTGTGATGGCGGCCACAAATAGGCCAGATGTGCTCGATCATGCAATTTTGCGCCCGGGGAGATTTGATAGGCGAGTTGTAATTGATTTGCCAGACAGGGGCGATCGTGAAGAGATTTTGAAAATACATTCAAGGGGGAAGCCGTTTGCAGAAGATGTAAATATCGCAATATTAGCAGAAAGAACGCCTGGATTTTCTGGTGCAGATTTATATTCACTTATGAATGAGGGGGCCATTCTTACAGCTCGTGAAGGACGCAACAAAATTGCGCAATTTGATTTAATTCGTTCTATTGAAAAGGTAATGATGGGCCCTGAAAGAAAAAGCCATTTACTTTCTGTGAAGGAAAAAGAAATTACAGCATACCATGAAGCAGGGCATGCAATTGTTGCTTCTGTACTTCCATATGCAGATCCAGTCCATAAGATTTCTATTATTTCACGAGGCCGTGCTGCTGGTTATACTTTGAAACTTCCACTAGAGGATAGGAAGCTTCAATCAAAAAATGAATTTTTAGATGATATTGCAATGTCACTCGGAGGATATATTACAGAGAAAATGATTTTTGGAGATGTAACAACTGGCCCATCAAATGATTTACAAGTTTCTACGGCTTTGGCTCGGGATATGGTAACTCGTTATGGAATGTCGGATAAAATTGGAGCGATGGCTTTAGAAGGGTCTCTCGGTAAACCATTATTTGGTGGGCAGGGAATGGAAGGGAAAGAATATTCTGAAAAAATGGGAGCAGAAATTGATTCTGAAGTTTCTTTGATTATGAAAACTGCATATGAAAAAGCAGAAAAAATAATTATAGAATATAAACATGTGCTCGATGCAATTGCAAAGAAACTTATTGAAGTTGAAACTATTGAGAAAGATGAGTACGAAGCTATTATTTCAGCCCATGGAATTGCTTTGAAGAAGAAAAAAGATATAGAGCATCAATCATAGCTGTTCTAAATGTTTCATTGTTCAAAATGTTCTAGGTGTTAAAATTCACTACATTATAATGTAGTGAATTTTTTTACATTTAGAACAACTAGAACACCTACAACAATTAGAACAACCCCCTGGGGTTGACAGGATGTGTATAAATTTGTTATGTTCTTTATGGAAACGGTTCCAGAATATTTTTTATAAAACAAACAGAAAGGTACTACCATTATGTGTGAGAAAAACGAAACCTGTCCTCAGATGATGTTGTATGTAATGAGAGGTGGAGAAATTTACGCATTACTCAATAGTCACGGGAAGCTCGCAAAGGGCCATCCCGAAGAAAAAAATCCAAATTGTGGTATTTATCGTCCAACGATTTGTTGCGAATGTGGGAGTCAAAACTTTATATCGCTTATCGAAAATTCCAGGCGCGAGCTTGGAGATGAGGCGACTGTCCGCTTTGTTGTTCCTGCGCTTCGCGAGAAAAAAGAGTTGGGTCGCACAGACAAACTTTGGTTTGTTATGACTGTTCCTCCAGATCTCGTTGAAACAGCTCGCCATCCATATTATTCGGGCGGGCTCACATATGTTTCAAGGCAAGACCTTGAAGAGGTTGTTGATGTCCCACCTCATGGGATGGCACCAATCAACCGCAACATTATTGCGATGACTCCCGAGTGCAGGGAATTAGTCGAAGCTGGGTTTGCATTACTCAGCTAAATTATACAGGATGTCTTTAACAAGGCATCCTTTTTTCTTTGCTTATGTGTGATATAATGGAACTACTAAGCAGTAGTTGATATAAACACTGCTCTAAAATAATAAATATATGGCAAACAAACAATTAAAACAAAAAGCATTGGAAATGAGAGCTAAGCAGATGAGTTATAGTCAGATAAAAGAAAAGTTAGGGGTGAGTAAAGGAACATTATCAGTATGGTTAAGAGATTTACCCTTGTCAAAGGAAAGAATATTGGAGTTAGGTGCTAATAGTGAAATAAGAATTGAAAAATATAGAAATACAATGCTCGCAAAGCAACAAGTCAAAAGAGATGTTGCGTATAAACTAGTCAGTAAAGATATTGGGAAAATAAATGATAGAGAAATGTTTATAGCTGGTCTTTTCTTATATTGGGCAGAGGGCGGCAAAACTAGAGATGCCTCTGTTGTTTTGACTAATACTAATCCAACAATGCTTAAGTTTTATCTAAAATGGCTAAAACTTTTAAGAGTTCCAAAAGACAAATTAAGAATCAATCTTCATTTATATTCAGATATGAATATAAAGGAGAAAATTAAATTTTGGTCAGATACGCTGGATATTCCACAGAATCAATTTTGGAAACCATATATTAAGAAAAGTTTACAAACATCAATAACATATAAAAATGGATACGGACACGGAACTTGTTGCATTGTTTATGATAATAAACCATTTCGTGATTATGTTCTGATGGGGTTGAAGAGAATTCAAGATATTTTATAGTTTTCAAAAGGATTGATTACGCTTTTTTTTCTGATATAGTATGTAGGCAAATGCGCGCATAGCTCAGCTGGTAGAGCTGACGACTTATACTCGTCCGGCCGGGGGTTCGAATCCCTCTGCGCGCACAAAATAAAAAATCTCCCACATGGGAGATTTTTTATTTCCTTGGGTAAAAGTCAGTGAGTTCCCCCGAATTATATATCTCATAGGTTAGTCCACCGAAAGAATATTTTATCCCATCAATTTCAATTTCTGCACCTCCTGCTTTCGGGTCAATTTTTGGTGAGAAGTGGTCGAAGCCGATATTGTAAAGTGTTCCAATTATTTCAGGTTTTTGGCTTATGTCGCCATTACCACTTTTTATCCAAGCATCAGCTAGCTCTTTTATATAAAGTGCGCCATAAAGATACGTGTAGTACCTATCATGTTCATCTGTAATTCGAGCAAATCTTTCTTGGTCAGGATCAGTGGTTTGAAAATCTAATTTATTTTCAAATGCTTTGCCTAAATAAAATTGAGAAGATGTATCTTTTAAATTTCCTTCAATTGTTTTTGCTGTTTCTGGTTTGATGCCCATTACACCCCAAGAAAATTGAGATTGTGTGCCGAGAATTTTTAGCGGAGCAAAAGCTTGTTTAAAAATTTCTCTTTCGCTTGTGAAGAGGCGAAGTTGTTCGACTGCTAAGACAGATACAATGAGCCGAGCGGGAACACCTGTTTCATTTTCCACACGAGCAAGTACATCTTTATCTTTTTTTACTGCATCGGAAAAAACTTTCCATTCTTCGGTCTTTGCCCACTCAATTTGTGTAGCTTTATTTCCAGCACTTGTATTGTTATAGAAACCCATTCTTTGATTATCAACAATCCCTTTTGTATTTGTTATTCCAAATCTTACAGCAAAATATCCGGCGGTAAAGAATAGGCCAATTACTGCGAATATATAAATTATTATATTAAGTGTTAGTTTTAGTTTTTTGTTCATTAGCTACTGCAAAATAGCACAGAATAGTGTTTTTTGGAAGTAAAAATAAAACCTCACCGTATATTTTGGTGAGGTTGATTGAAAGAATCGGCCGAGTAAGGCTATTTCACATGTTTGGACATTTGAAAGATGTGTTTTCCAAAGGTCTGATCTTGTGAACTTCAACATAGCCAACTGAGTCTTGGCCATCAATTCTCTTTTCGTTTTTGCAAAAGATCAATGGGCAGTAGTTTCGCGCCCATATATCGTAAGGTTTTTCGATATTTTTGCTTCTGATTTTTTTGAATTTGTTTTTTCTTAACCACCGTACTGCTTCTGCTTTTGTTGATGGCCCTATGATGATACTAGGTCCATGAATTGGTTCAATCTTTATAATAACTTGCATTTGTTTCTCCTTGTTTGGTTACTTTCCGTATTGAGGTTTTTCTGTAAGGATGAGCATAACAAAAGTTATTAACATCCAGATGATAATGAAAACAATTCCAGGGTCCAATGCGGTTTGGAAATGCTCGTACTGTTTATACAAATTGAGTGCTGTTAGTGCGTTCATATTTGGTTATATCTACCCATAAACTACCAGAATATTTTGACTGTGTCAACTACTCAAAATGTATCTCCTTTCTCGCCTCGATTATTTCTCTTAGCTTATGATATGAAACTAGTTCTGGATCTATATCAATAATATGCTCTGCCTCATTTCGCGCGGCTTCCACCATTTTTAGATTTTTAATAGCTTCCATTCCGATGTCAGAAATGCCCCATTGTTTTTCTCCATAGAGTTTCCCGCTTCCTCTTTGCGCGAGATCAAATTCAGCAAGTTCAAAACCATTTTTTGCAGTTTTTAAAGCTTTTAATCTTTCAGCGGTTTTCTGGCTATTGCTTTCTGTGAAAACATAGCAATACGCTTGATGTGTTCCTCGGATCACACGACCTCGAAGTTGATGAAGTTGTGCGAGACCAAATCTTTCTCCTCCCTCAATCAAAATTACAGTTGCATTTGGATTATTCACTCCCACTTCCACCACAGAAGTTGAAACGAGAATTTGTGTGCTTCCATTCATAAATCCTTCCATAGCCGTATCTTTTTCTTTTGGAGTCATTTTGCTATGCATAATATCAATTACAAATTCTGGAAAAACATATTTATTTAATCTCTCTGCTTCGGCTTTTACAGATTTCGCAAGTATCGCCATTTCTTTTGTTGGGTCTGGTTCATCTATTCGCGGGCAAATAATATATACTTGTCTACCGGCTTTTAATTCCTCTCGAATTTTTTCATAAGTATTTTCTCTGTTTGCAGGCAAAACTATTTCTGTGATTATTGGTTTTCTTCCGGAAGGCATTTGGTCTAGAAGAGTTAAATCTAAATCACCAAAAATTGTGAGAGCTAAAGTGCGGGGGATTGGGGTGGCTGTCATTGAAAGAAGATGTGGTACAAAATCATCTTTTCTTGTGAGCTTTTGTCTTTGCTCTGTTCCAAACCTATGCTGTTCATCTATTATGACAAATGCGAGATTTTTAAATTGAACATTTTTTGAGATAAGTGCATGAGTACCAATAACAATAGGAATATCACCTGATGATACCCATTTTAGAAGCTGAGTTTTTGAAATTGGTGTGGCCAATGTGGGACGAACTTTTGATGGAAATTTTTGGCAACCACTTCCTGTGATAAGTCCTACAGATACACCTGTGTATGCAAAATATTTAATAAAAGATTCAAAATGTTGTTTGGCAAGAATTTCTGTTGGAGCCATATATGCTGTTTGGAGATGTGCAAATTTGTTGGAAGAAGGTGAGCTCATAATAGAGGCATATACAAGTGAAGCTGCTACTGCGGTTTTTCCAGATCCCACATCTCCTTCTAAGAGTCGTGACATTGGTCTGCCACTTTTCATATCTTTTACAGATTCAGCTATTGCACGAATTTGAGCATCTGTAGCTTGGAAAGGAAATCTTGTTACAAATTCATCAATTTCTTTATCATCGGTATGAAGAATGAAAGATTTTTTGGAACGATTATTTTTTCTATCTTTCATTTTTTGAAGTTGTATGAAAAAAACTTCCTCAAAAGAAAAACGCTTTCGTGCAGATTCAGCATCACTTTTTTTGTGTGGTGTGTGTATCCAAACAAGTGCTGTGCGAAGTTTGGGAAGATTATATTTTTTTAATATTTCGGAGGGAATTGTGTCGTGAAGCTCTTCTAAAATTCCACTTTTGAAAATTTTATCTATAGCATGATAAATCCATTTACTTGTTATTCCTTTTGATTCTGGATAGACAGGGAAGCCAAATTTGTCTAAGTTATCGCCTGTGCTACCCCAAAGAGAATCACCAACAGATATAGGGATTTCTTTTATTGCCTCGTATTCTGGATTTGAAAGATACATCTTTCCTTTTTTTTCTTGTACTGGTCCTGAAAGTTTCACCAAATCACCAATTTTAAGCATTTTTGCAATGTATGGCTGGTTAAACCAAACAACTTTCATTTTTGATCCTGAACTATCAGAAATTTCGCCCTCAGCCATAGTAAGTTTGCTTGTATGGGCTTTGCTAATTTTTAATTTATCTATTTTTCCATATAAAGAAACAAAATCTCCTTTTGCAAATGAGGAAATATTTTTAATTTCTGCCACATTACCATAGCGAGAGGGAAAGTAATACAAAAGGTCTAAAACCGTTTTTATACGTAGTTTTTTAAGCGCGTCTTTTTGAGAGTCGGCAAGACGGAAAATTTTGGCAAGCTCTGCTTGAGCAGTAAATTTAATATCCATAGAGCTTATTGTACACGTAAATAAATTAGTGTCACCTACTATTTGCTTGCCAAAAAAAGCACGAAATCCGAAGCACGAAATCCGAAACAAGCACTAAATTTAAAATAAAAAATTCAAAACAATTCAGAATTTTAAATGCATTTGTTTAATATTTAGAATTTAATTCTTTTGGATTTGTTTCGGATTTCGATATTCGTGCTTCGAATTTTAGTTTTTATAAAAAAAACTACATCGTTTTACTCTTTACCGCTAATGCAAGCGAAGCCAGCGCTATCGAAACATCTTTATAATAAAAATCAAAAGATGGTGTACCCCAGTGTGCATTTAATAGGACAATAATTGCAAAATATATAGAAGCAATAAGTGGTGGAATAAAAGGTCGTTTTTCAAAAAGAATAAATGCTGCAATAACAACAAAGAGAGTTGAGATTATCCAAAGTAAAACACTTGAGGTTACAAATTGAGTTAAAAAAGTTGGGACATAAACAGAAAAAGCTTTTGGTCTTAAGTACGAACCCCAAGCCATATAGATGAGGGGGAAGGCAACAGCAATTTTTAAAATTAGGTACGAAAGTTTTTCTTTGCTCATGAGTACATTATTACATATTTTAGAATGGAGTACCATTCTCGCGGACTAACGCAGTGAGCTTGGGGTGGGTTCAATCTAACGGGCATTAGATTGAAAGACGGAAGGAGCGAAGGCGACTGAGTCGGGGTCGAGTAAATTTTCAGCAGAAAATTATACGTGACCCAAGCGCAAAGACGGAGCGAGCGAAGGCGTGAGTTCGAGTCGGCACTCGAACGCAAGACCGGAAGCTGTCGAGCTGAGGTATGTCTAAAAGATTTTTTAGCAAAAAAATACTTTTGGATGAGGTGTGGTCAGGAAATTTTTCAGAAGAAAAATATTCTTGACTATCCGCAGACGACGTAGACTTAAATTCAATGAAATTTCTCCAGCTTTTGTCATCCTTGCGGACGCGAGGATCCATGAAGAAATTATTGCCCTCGCTTTAATTTTTGTAATCTAATATAATCTCATATACGCTTTATGTTAGATATTCTTAAAAAATATTTTGGATATGAAAATTTTAGGCCTCTTCAAGGGGAAATTATTGAGCATGTACTTGGTGGTGGTGATTGTTTGGTTTTAATGCCGACAGGGGGAGGAAAGTCGCTTTGTTTTCAGCTTCCGGCATTAATGAGTGACGGGATTACTATTGTTATTTCACCGCTCATTTCTTTGATGAAGGATCAGGTAGATGCTCTCAAGGCAAATGGTATTACGGCGGACTTCATTAACAGTACGCTCACACAGGAAGAAATTGTTGATGTGATGAAAAAAGCTGGAGAAGGAAAATTGAAAATTTTGTATATCGCACCAGAACGTCTTAATGTAGTAGGATTTGAAAATTTTTTAAATAGCTTGAAAATAAGTCTAATTGCAATCGATGAAGCTCATTGTATTTCTGAATGGGGGCATGACTTCAGGCCAGATTATAGAAATCTAAAAATTTTACGAAATAGGTTTCCGTTGATACCTATTATAGCTCTCACTGCCACAGCCACAGAAAAAGTTCGTGAAGATATCATTAAACAGCTTAATTTAGAAAGTGCCAAAGTCTATATTTCTAGTTTTAACCGACCGAATTTGAGTTATGAAGTTTTACCTAAAAAGGAATCAATTAAAACAATTCTTTCTTTATTAAATAGCTACAAGGAGGAGAGTGTAATTATTTATTGTTTTTCTCGTAATGATACAGAGACTTTGGTGGAAAATCTGAATTCATATGGTTTCAAAGCTTTGCCATATCATGCTGGTTTGGATGCAGAAAAAAGAAAAGAAAACCAAGAAAAATTTATTCGCGACGAGGTAAATATAATGGTGGCTACAATTGCTTTTGGTATGGGTATCGACAAGCCAGATGTACGACTTGTTATTCATCATAGTCTGCCAAAATCTGTTGAAGGTTACTATCAAGAAACAGGCCGTGCTGGCCGTGATGGATTGCCCGCAAGATGTGTTTTACTTTTCTCATATGCCGATAAATTTAAGCATGACTTTTTTATTCAGAAAATCACCAATCTCGAAGAAAAGAAAAAGACACAAGAAAATCTGGAACAAGTTTTGAGATACGGATACTTAAATGGATGTCGTCGAAAATTTCTACTCCGCTATTTTAATGAATTTTGTGAAGAGAAAAATTGTGGGAATTGTGACGGCTGTGTAGAAAGGGTTCCACTTGAAGTGTTTAAAGGAAACATTCAAATGAATCCTAAGGTGATTAAAAGAAAACCTGTCATTTTATATTCTGGAAGCGAAAAATGTGATGAAAGACTCTTTGAAAAATTAAGAGAGTTAAGGACTAAAGAGGCGAATCGATTAAGGGTTCCTCCGTATATCGTTTTTGGAGACAGAGCCCTTCGTGAAATGGCTTCTTATCTCCCAAAAACTTCAGAAGATTTTCTAAAAATAAATGGCGTTGGAGACCAAAAACTGAAAAAGTTCGGAGAGAAATTTATGGAGGTCATAAGGGGGTATAAGTAATTGTGTCTTAAGGCTTTGTAATTTAACCAGTATTGTCATTGCCGACCTGATCGGCAATCCACGCCCTGTATTCTAATCATTTATTTTTTTCAAAAACTATGCTACATTTGCTGTGTAATTTTAGTTTATTGTAGAATTGGATGAGTGGAGTAAATGAAAACCGCTTTTCATTTACTCGCGAGGTTGCAATCATAATGAAAATTGATTGCAAAGACGGAGGCTGGCGAGCCGAGTCGTGGTCACACAAAAATTTACCAAAATTTTATGAGTGACCGAGCGTGGAAACCACGAGTCCAATCTTCACAGAGTGCGACAATTTGAGCGATGGCGAATATATTGGAGGATTGGATGAGTGGTTTAAATCAGCGGTTTACTAAACCGCCGACCCGTAATTGGGTCCGTGAGTTCGAATCTCACATCCTCCGCAAATAAAATAAAACCGGCTCTCGCCGGTTTTATTTTTTATCTATTTTCAGTCTATGAAAGATGCTTTGAAACAAGTTTTGTCATTTCGAACATATCAACAACCGCTTTACCTCCGAAAACTTTCTTTAGGGCTGGGTCAGCTACAATATTTCGCTTTTTTTCAGGATCCTGAAGTTTGTTCTTCTTGATATATACCCATAGGGCTTTTACAACTTCTGATCTTGGCATTGGACCTTTACCCACAACCTCACTTAAATCCTCACTTATTTTCATTGGCTTCATAAAAGCCGAATTTGCTTTTGGCATGTAATTTTGTGTTAATTATTACTATACATATAATACTACCACGAAATTGACCTTTTGTGTCAAGTTTGAATTTTGTGGAGACGGTGGGAGTTTCTGTCATTACATGACCTGTACACCTTTCGTATCGTACTCGCTTCGCTCGGTGCGATATACTCAAGGTCTTCGAATCCCTCACGTAAGCTCTACACAGAGCTTGCTCGTCTCCGCAAAAATAATATCCTCAAGAAATTTTCTTGAGGATATTATTTTTGCGGAGACGGTGGGATTCGAACCCACGGTCCCTTTTACAGGACAATTCCTTAGCAAGGAATCACGATAGACCACTCTGACACGTCTCCATTAAGTTACAAGCCAAATGTAGCATATTTTTTTATAAATTAAAAATTTAGTTTCTGTGTCATTGTTTGATATACTGATTATATTATGCCTGACAAATATTCTGCAGTTTGGGTTTCGCATTCTTCGATGGGGGATTTTTTGAAATGCCCTCGTCTTTATTATTTGCATAATGTTTATAAAAATCCAAAGACAGGAAAGAAAATAAATTTAGTCGGGCCGGCACTTTCTCTTGGTTCTGCTGTACACGAAGTGGTGGAAGGTTTGGCAGAATTTTCTGCAGAAACTAGATTTGAAAATCCCGAGCAACTTTTGGAGAGATTTGAAAAAACTTGGGAAAAATTTCACGGAAAAAAAGGTGGATTCAAAACAGAAGAGGAAGAAGCTCAAGCTAAAGCTCGAGGAATAGAAATGATAAAAAGGGTAATAAATAATCCTGGGGTTCTTAAAAATAAAATTGTAAAACTAAAAGAAGGTGCAAATGGAATGCTACCAAACTTTTATCTTTCAGAAAAAGATAATATTATTTTATGTGGAAGAATTGATTGGCTGGAATTTAAAGAGGAAGACGACAGTATTCACATTTTAGATTTTAAAACTGGAAAAAATGAAGAGAGTGGAGAATCTCTCCAGCTTCCTATATATCAACTTCTTTTAAATAACTTACAGAAAAGAAAAGTCTCCGGTGCTTCATATTGGTATTTAGATTCTGATGACAAGCCGAAAGAAGTCGCTTTGCCAAAACTTGATGAATCATTTGATAAGGTTTATAAAACGGCGAAAGCTGTTTCAGATGCTCGGACACTAGCACTTCGAATTGGAGCAGAAAAAGTTTTCAAATGTCTGCGTGGTGAAGCGGGGTGTTTTGGATGTGCTCCATTTGAAAAAATTATTCGAGGCGAAGCTGAATTTTTGGGAGAAGGGGAATGGGGGCAGGAGATGTATTTGGTTTAAAAAAACTCATAATATAAAACACTTAGGATTTTTAGTAGATACACAAACTCGACGCTATAGCGTCGTGTTTGTGTATGTGTTCAATGTATTGTTTTGTTCTTAATTCTTAATTCTTAAAAAGAATACTGGATCCCCGGAGTACCGAGGACGACACAAAACATAGTTACTTCGTTCGTTGTTTTGTGTCGATTATATATTCTCCACCATTATGCTATAATGGTGGTATTATGATGTACGATAATATATATGGCCAAGGACGCTTTTTTGGTGGCCAAGGACCTGAGAATTTTTTTGGTCCTGGGTGGTTGCTAGGAATGTCTCTTTTGGGAGGTTTATTTTTATTATTAGTTTTAGTTTCATTAGCACTTAAAGGTTTTGCTCTTTGGCACGCATCAAAGCGAAATGAGAAGTGGTGGTTCGTCGCACTTCTTTTAATAAATACACTTGGTATTTTAGAACTTGTGTATCTTATCTTTTTTGCAAAAGTAATATTTAACAAAAAAGGTCATCACGGAAAGTTTTGTGAAAATTGTGGCGAAAAATGTAAAGATTGTACTTGCGAAGGGGGATGTTGTGGCGAAGTATCGCCCGCTGACTAACGCAGACTAGACGCAGACGACGCAGACTGGAATTCATAAAAAAATACAGAATGTAAAATGCGTGGCGCCTTTGGCGCCACGCATTTTGAATTGTTTTAAATTTATTATTTTGAATTTTGACTTCAGATCACACATAATTTCTTACTAGAAATTTGTTCGATCAAGAATATTTTTCTACTGAAAAATTTCCTGACCACACCTCACTCACCTTCGTTCGCTCCGGTCTTGCGCTCGAAAACTCTTCCGAGCTCACCCGACTCGCACCGTCGTGCTCCGTCTTTGAATCGTGTCCCACACGATTCAACCCCGGAGTACCGAGGACGACACAAAATATTGTCGCTTCGCTCTGTATTTTGTGTCGATTTGTTTCGGCCTGCCCGGCCAGGGATTTCGCCTGCCCGGCCAGGGTGCTTCGGATTTCGGATTTTGCCGACTGTATTCTAGTCTGCGTCGTCTGCGTATAGTCTGCGTATGTCTGCGAGGACTGTACTCAGTCCTAATGTGCGATGGTGTACGCCACCACACTCCTCGCCCCGGCTTTCAACAATTCTTTTCTAGCTTCTTCCAGTGTCGCCCCAGTTGTCCACACATCATCAATTAAAATTATATTTCTATTTTTTATTTTTTCAGGCATACACACAGCAAAAGAGTTTTTGATATTTTTTAACCTCCCAATCCTATTTTTAGTATGTGCTTGGCTCTGGTTCTCTTTAATTTTAACAAGTGTTTTATAGTTATATTCAAAATACTTATCTTGATCAATTTGCTCAATATAATAAACAATTCTGTCGCATTGATTGAAACCATGTTCCTTCATTCGGTGCCGAGTTGCTGGTATAGGTATTATTATAGGGCGAACAAAATTAGATATTTCTATTTTTTCACTTATATCCTCAAGTAAATAGTCATAGATTATCTTTGAAATTTGTTTTGTTACTTTTTTATCCCCCTTGTATTTGATGAATTTTATTAGTTTCTTTACTACCGCATTTTTGTAATAGAAAATAGAAAAAATATAAGGATTATCATTGACAGCCTTAGTTAAAGTTTGAAAACTGTCCGTGCTCAATATCTCTTCTTTATCGGGGAAAAGTATACTTATTAAATATCCACAGCTTCTATCCCAAAAAACTTTTATATAATTCATATATATATGATACAATAAAAAGGAGTTTGTATGTCTAATTTACTTTCAAACATATTTAATAAATTTTTAAGCACTAAAAGTGAGAGTGTTCTTGGTATTGATATTGGATCATCATCAATTAAAGTTGTTCAGGTGAAAAATAAAAAAGGAAAGGTTATTTTGGAAACATATGGTGAGCTTGCTCTTGGGCCATATGGTGGATTTCAGCCCGGTCAGGCCACAAACCTGCCACCAGAGAAAATAATTGAGGCTTTAAAAGATATAATGAAAGAAGCAAATGTTACAACAAAAAATTGCGGTATTTCAATTCCAATTAAATCGAGTATGGTTTTTACTATTGATATGCCAATGTTTTCTGATAAGCAATTAAATCAAATGGTGCCCATTGAAGCAAGAAAATATATTCCAGTACCAATTTCTGAAGTAACTCTAGATTGGTTTGTTATTCCCACTTCAGAAGATATCCCCGATACCTCATCTACCGACTTTCCAAAAGATGAAAAAGCAAAAGAGGCAAATAAAAAAAATGTTCAAGTTTTGATTGTCGCAATTCATAATGATGTTCTTACTCGTTTTTCAGATTTGGTAACGGGTGCGGAACTCAATGCTGGTTTTTTTGAAATAGAAATGTTTAGTACCGCAAGAGCAATAATGGATCAAGACAGTTCTCCTGTAATGATATTTGATATGGGCGCTGGTGCAACCAAGCTTTATATTATTGAGAGAGGGGTTATTAGGAATTCTCATACCATAAGCAAAGGATCCCAAGATGTTACAATGGCCATATCTTCCTCGCTCGGAGTTCCAATAGATAAAGCAGAAAAAATGAAAATAAATTTTGGTTCAAATCTTCCAGATGAAGATAGTAAAATAATTGATGTAATAGGGTTTGTTATTGACCCAATTCTTTCGGAGGTAAACACTGTCCTATTAAATTATGAAAGAAAATATAATAAAAATGTGACAAAAATTTTACTTGCCGGAGGCGGAGTGGCATTAAATGGTTTTGCTGAATATGCAAGTAAAAAATTAAATACTCAAGTTACTTTAGCCTTACCTTTTTCTAAGGTGGAGACACCCGCCTTCCTAAATGAGGTTTTAAGAAGCACAGGAGTTAGCTTTTCTGTTGCCATAGGTTTGGCAATACGTCGTTTACAAGAAATACAATAGCATTTTTTTTCTTTTGTATTATAATATATGTAATAGTACATCTTTATGGAACCAAAATTTCAAACATCATTTATACCGAAAAAACCACTAGGAACATCCGAGAGTATTGCCCGGAAGTCAATAGATTTTTTTTCAATAATTGCCACAATACTTTTCTTGGGGAGCATAGTTCTTGCTGGAGCTGTTTATGCTTGGAGATTTACACTTGAAAAAAAAGTAGCAAATAGCGAGGCAAGTTTAGTAAAAGCAAAGGAAGAGTTTGACCAAAATTTTATTGGTTACGTAAATAGATTAAATTCTCGCATAGAGACTTCAAAAGGTTTATTAAGTGGGCACGTGGGAGCTTCTACTATCTTTGGTTTTCTCGCATCTCATACTTTAAAAACTGTTTCTTATTCAAATTTTTCATATTCCTACGAAGCTGATGGGACAGTAAAGGTTTCCTTGTCTGGTACTGCAAAAAGCTATAACACTATTGCTCTTCAGTCTGAGGAATTTGGCAAGCAAAATCAGTATATAAAAAGCCCTATTTTTTCTAATTTAAGCCTTGATCAAAATGGTAATGTTAGCTTTAGCCTGACTGCACTTCTAGATAAGAGTTTAGTTTCATATGAAAAAAATCTAGGAAGATTAACAGAGCCAAATAATGTGGGGACATCAACTAATGTACAAAACTAAAATATTAATTATATGAAATCATTAACACCAATAATTTTTATCATAGTTTCTATCATTATCTTTTTTACTTTGGTTGATCCGATTTACAAAGATGTAAAAGCCTTACAAGTAAAGAATGCTGAATATCAAGATGTGCTAGATAAATCTACACAACTATTAGCGCAGAGAAAGGCATTGCAAGATAAATATGATAGTTTTTCAAAAGAGGATCTTGATCGTTTACAGAAGCTTTTGCCTGACACTGTTGATAACGTAAGATTAATTATTGATATTGAAGGTATAACTAAACGTCCAGAATTTAATCTTACTTTGAAAAATATACGTCTTGATATGTCTACCCCAACTAAAGGAGATGCAAAAGATGCAGTTAAAACTATTACTGCGGGAGAGGGAAAATACGGCACTATTCCTATGGGGTTTTCTGTTAGTGCCGACTATAATACTTTCTTAAGTTTTCTTGAGGCATTAGAAACTAGTTTGAGAATTGTGGATGTAACAAATATTGCTCTCACGCCAGGAGATAAGGGGATTTATTCATTTGATATTTCTTTAAAAACATATTGGCTTAAATAAAAATTATGTCATCAACCATAAAAACAGTAATTATAGTTTTAGTCTTATCAGGGATAGTTTTTTTTGGTTATAATTATCTTAATAAGACAAGTGCCCCAAGTGATACTTTGTTGACACAAACTTCAGCAAATACATCTAAAATGGGCGCAGAGGTGCTCTCAGCATTAAATCAACTTAAAATCCTAAAGCTTGATGGGGGTATTTTCCAAGACAAAATATTTTTGAGTTTACAAGATACTAGTATATCACTTACTCCTGAGCCCGTTGGACGTATAAACCCTTTCAGCCCTATAGGTGTTGAGAATGCAAATGCGGTAAGATTTGTTCCTGCAAGCACTACCAGAGCAACATCTACGCAAAGATAAATAAAATAATTATATGAATTTTTTTGAATTTCTTGTTGAAAAGAAAATAATAGACAAGGGCAGTGTTCCAGCTCTAAAAACAGATTTAGAGAAAATTTCTATAGAAAAAGCTCTTATGGGCCGTGGACTTTCAGAGCTTGATATATTGGGTCTTCGTGGTGAATATTTTAATATTCCTATTCGTAAAATTGAGGAAGGCTCGGTGCCTTTTGATGTTTTGAAATATATTCCAGAAGAATCTGCACAGCACTATAAGTTTGTGCCAATAAATATTAAAGATGGTTTTCTTGAGATTGGTCTAACCGATCCAGATAGTATAGAAGCTCGTGATGCTTTGAATTTTATTTCTTCAAAGGTTAATATGCCTTTTAAAGTATTTCTCATTGCAGAAAGTGATTTTAATAAAGTTTTAGAAGTTTACAAAGGTCTTTCTGGCGAAGTTACAAAAGCTCTTACTGAATTAGACGGTGAACTTTCTGAAGAGGAGGAGCTTCTTTTAAGTGATAAGGGGACAGTAACAAAATCTAAAACTGGCACAACCATAATTGAAGATGCTCCTGTAACTAAAATTGTTGCAACTATACTTCGTTATGCTGTAGAAGGATTGGCATCTGACGTTCACATAGAGCCGATGGCAGATAAAATCCGTGTGCGTTTTCGAGTAGATGGCGATTTAAATACAAGTTTGATTCTTCCCATAAAAGTTCTTTCTTCTGTGGCAGCTCGTATTAAAATTCTTTGTGGTATGAAGCTTGATGAAAAAAGAAAGCCCCAAGATGGAAGTTTTTCTGCACGTGTAGAAGGGAGACAAATTGATTTTCGTGTATCTACATTTCCAACAGTTTATGGTGAGAAAGTCGTGATGCGTATTTTAGATAAAGAAAAGGGAGTAAAAAAACTTGAAGATCTTGGTATGTCAGATGAAAATATTGCTCTTATACGAGAAGCAATTAAAAGACCATACGGATTAATTCTTATTTCTGGCCCAACTGGTTCTGGTAAGTCAACAACCCTTTACGCGATGCTCAATGAAATAGATAAAGAGTCAAATAATGTACTTTCTCTTGAAGATCCAGTGGAATATAATATTCCGAGTATAAGTCAGTCTCAAGTTCACCCAGAAATTGGTTACGATTTCTCCACAGGTCTTCGCACCACACTTCGTCAGGACCCAGATATTATTATGGTGGGAGAGATTCGTGATGCTGAAACAGCAAAGCTTGCAATCCAAGCTTCTTTAACTGGTCACCTTGTCCTTTCTACAATTCACACCAATAATTCTACGGGTATTATACCTCGTCTTATTGATATGGGAGTTGATCCTTTTCTTATTCCACCAACTCTTATCTTAGGTATGGCTCAGCGTCTCGTGCGTAAATTAGGTCCGGGTGCAGGAAGAGTTTTGCCGATTAATGAAAGTTTGAAATTAATGCTAGAAAAACAATTTTCAGATCTTCCAGATGCATATCGTTCAAAAATACCTATTCCACAAGAGGTTCTCGCACTTTCTTCTTCAGTTGAGTGTCCGAGTGGTATACGTGGGCGAGAGGCGGTGATTGAAATGTATAAAATGGATCCAGATATCGAAAAAGTTATTCTGACTAATCCTGTAGATTCTGAAATTTATAAAGTTGTAAGAAGTAAAGGTATGCTTACCATGAAGGAGGATGCTATTTTAAAAGCATTTCAAAAGCTAATTCCTTTTGAAGAAATTAATAATTTGTAATATAATATATATATGAACACAGACCCACTTGTAAAGAAAATAAATATTTTGATTATTGATGACGATAAGTTTTTGCTTGATATGTATTCTTTGAAATTTTCAAAAGGGGGATATGAAGTGAATACAGCTTTTAATGGTTCTGAGGCATTGGCAAAAATTAAAGATGGGTATAGTCCTGATATAATTTTATGTGACATTATTATGCCTGTTATGGATGGGCTTACTTTTTTGAAAGAATTAAGAGCTGAAAAGCTTATTCCAAATGCCACTATAGTGGTGCTTTCAAATCAGGGACAAAATGAAGATATTGAATTAGCCAAAACTTTCAATATAGATGGATACATTGTTAAGGCACTGACTATTCCTTCTGAGGTTCTTGAGCAGGTGGCAATAATTTACAAAGGTAAAAGTGGGAAGTAATTGAAATGAATTTTTAATTTGGGAGTTAAGTAAGAGTTATTTAAGTATTAAATTTTTAATTTTGTAATTTTTAATTTTTAAATAATGCTTTAATTTTTAAAAATTCAAACATTAAGACATTATTTTAAAATTAAAAATTTGTGCTTAAAAATTGGCACGCAAAATATTATGGAAAAAAACTATGGAGCAGAGCTCAATGAGCTTTTAGATACAGTTATTAAAGAAGGGGCATCAGATCTACATTTTTCTGTTGGAAGACGCCCAACGGTTAGAGTTTCAGGAACACTTGTTCCCCTTGTAAATAAAGATATTTTGACCGAAGAAGACACAAAAGGATTATTGTATCAACTTCTGTCAAAAGAAAATATAGCAATGTTTGAGGAAAATAAAGAAGTAGATTTTTCTTTCAATCATCAAAATAAATCTCGTTTTCGTGGAAATGGTTTTTATCAAAAGGGAACAATAGGTGGAGTGCTTCGCCTTATTCCAAATGTTATTCGTACGCTTGAAGAATTAAAATTACCACCTATTCTCGAAACATTTTGTAATAAGCAACAAGGTTTCTTTTTGGTGGTGGGGCCGGTGGGGCAGGGTAAAACCACAACTCTCGCTTCCATGATTGAACTTATCAATCAACAGCGAGGAGAACATATTGTAACTATCGAAGACCCTATTGAATATATGTATGAACCAAAAAAGTCCATGATAGACCAAAGAGAGGTCCGCCTAGATACAAAAGCTTTTCATACAGCGCTTGTAAGTGCATTAAGACAAGATGTGGATGTTATTTTGGTTGGAGAGATGAGAGATTATGACACTATTTCTGCTGCTGTTACTGCTGCAGAAACTGGTCACCTTGTTTTCTCCACACTTCACACCAATAATGCTGCCCAAACTATCGATCGTATAATAGACTCTTTCCCACCACAACAACAAGATCAAATTCGTATTCAGCTCGCCGGATCACTCGTCGGTATTTTCTCACAGCGTCTTATTCCAAGAATTTCTGGTGGCCTTATACCAGCATATGAGCTTTTAATAAACAATAATGCAGTTTCAAATTTAATTCGCGAAAAAAGAACACATGAAATAAACACTGTTATTGAAACTGGTTCAGAGCACGGAATGATTGATATGGATAGGTCTATTGCAGAATTGGTAAGAAGGGGAGAGATAAGTATTGAAAATGCTTATTTACATTCGTTCAATCCAAAGACTCTAGAGAGGCTTATATAGATCTCATCTCCGTTTGTCATTCCGGCGAAGGCTGGAATTCAGTCTGAAAGATTCCGAATTCGAATTTGGATGCGAGACTGGATCCCTGCCTTCGCAGGGATGACATAAAATATACTCGTGCCGGAGCACTTTTTATTTTATGTCAATTAAAAATTTAAGCTTTTGTACTCAAAAGCTTATGCTATAATATATACATGTTATTCAACTACAAAGCTATTGACCCAAAAGGGTCAGAATTAAATGGTTCCATAGATGCACTTAATGTTGATGTTGCTATCAACTCACTTCAGCACCGTGGACTTATTATTAAATCAATAAATTCGCAAGAAGATAGTGGTTCTGTTTTAAATAAACAGCTTGCAATATTTAACCGAATATCCAATAAAGATATTGTTATTGTTTCAAGACAGCTTGCAACACTTTTTGAGGCTCAAGTTTCGGCTTTGCGAGTATTTCGACTTATAGCAAATGAAACACCAAATCCAACACTTGGTTTAAAACTTCAAGATGTTGCAGATCGTATTCAGGGCGGAGAATCAATCTCAAAAGCAATGGAGCATCACAATACTGTTTTTTCTTCCTTCTTTACAAATATGGTTAGAGCCGGAGAAGAGTCTGGCAAGCTAGACCAAACTTTTTCGTTTTTAGCAGATTATTTAGATAGAAACTACGAAGTGGCGACAAAAGCTAAAAATGCTTTAATATATCCAGCTTTCGTTATTGCAACTTTCTTTGCTGTGATGGGCTTAATGCTCACAATGGTTATTCCAAAAATTACGGGGATTTTGAAAGATTCGGGGCAGGAAATTCCACTATATACAAAAATAGTTATGGCAATATCTGATTTTCTTGTAAATTATGGAGTTTTCTTTTTAATTGCACTTGTCATTGGAGCTTTCTTTTTTGTAAGATTTGTGCGCACTCCAGCTGGTAAAGCCTCTTTTGACGCATTTAAGCTTGCCGTACCTTTTGTAGGAGATTTGTATAAAAAACTTTATCTTTCCCGTATTGCGGATAACATGAATACAATGCTTACTTCTGGTATCCCTATGGTGCGTGCGCTTGAAATTACAAAAGATGTTGTGGATAATCAGGTGTATCACAGTGCGATGGAGGATGTGCTTGAAAGTGTGAAGGGTGGTACTGCTGTTTCAGATGCGATGGCGCGTCATGAAGAAATTCCAGGAATTATGACAGCAATGATGAAAATTGGTGAGGAAACCGGAAACTTGGGAGAAATTTTAGCAACACTTGCGAAGTTTTACAGAAGGGAGGTGATGAACGCTGTGGATACTCTTGTGGATTTGATTGAGCCTGTCATGATTGTGATGCTCGGTCTTGGTGTTGGAATTTTGCTCGCTTCTGTGCTTATACCGATTTATAATGTGTCTTCCACTTTTTAAAAATCTCCCCTTCTGTCATTCCCGCACCCGTATTCACGAGTGTAAACTCCAGCGGGAATACAGTCTGAAAATGTAGAGGAGTCTGGCCTTTTCCTGATTTTTAAAAAGTGGACGCAGACTTACGCGGACTATAGTCACGAGTATTTTTCTGGAGAAAAATCTCTCGACCCCGACTCGCACCGACGTGCTCCGTCTTTGAAATTGGGTCACAAATAATTTTCTACTGAAAATTTTCTCGACCCCGACTCAGTCGCCTTCGCTCCCTCCGTCTTTCAATCTGATACCCATCAGATTAAACCCGTCCCAATTTCAACAGACGACGCAGACCTAATACAGATAAAAAAAGAGAAGGGGCGATTTTCAGTAGAAAATCGCCCCCCTCTGTCATTCTCGTGAAGACGAGAATCCATCGTCGCACCAGCATTGTCATTCCCGCACTTGCCTTCGCGAGCATAAACTCCGGCGGGAATCT